>JASIGB010000664.1:0-3064 GCA_030045355.1 Bryobacteraceae bacterium | reverse complement strand
AACTTGGCTGCAGCGAACGTAGTTCCCAGGAATCGGAAGGCGCAGAAGAACAGGACGCCCGTCAACAGTTCCACCACCGGATAGCGTAGCGGGATGCGATGCGCGCACCGCCGGCATCGTCCGGCCAGTACCGCGTAGCTCACCAGCGGAATGTTGTCGAACCAGGCGATGGTCTGATTGCATTCCGGGCAAAAAGAGCGCGGCTTCACCACCGACAAATCGCGCGGCATGCGATAAATGCACACGTTCAGGAAACTGCCGATCAGCAGGCCGAACAAGCCGGCCACCAGGGCTGCAAGGATCAAGGGCGGGTCCTTTCGAGGTTCCCTCGCGTTCTCATGTTAGCGACGCGGGCTCATGTTCTTGGCTTTGGCGTACTTCAAGAAATTGTACAGCGCCGCCATGTTGGCGATCGCCAGGCCCTCCATGCCGTCCAGGAACCCGAGCTGCAGCACGTAGGTTTTGAAGAACGTCCAGGCCGGGTTGAGCGCGACCTGCGTCCAGCCCACGTGCGTTTTCTGATCCACGATCTGCTCGGCCGCGAGCGTCGTGTAGCGGTCCATGGTCTTCAGGTGTTCCGAGAGGGAATTACAGGTAAAGTGCAGAATGTTCGACCGCAGATGACCTACCCGGCCTTCCACCACGACGGATTCGTGGACGTAATTGCCCACCCACTTGGCTTTCTGGCGATCGAACAGCCGGACCTTGCGGTCCGGATACCAGCCCGAGTGCAGAATCCAGCGGCCCAGGTACTGCGCCAGGCGTGGCATGGTGTAGGCGTCGAACTCCGGGCCGTTTTTCTTGATCTGCCAGATCTCGCCTTCGAGCGCTTCGCTGAGCGCTTCGTCGGCATCGAGCGACAGGATCCAATCGTGCTCGCATTGGCTGGAAGCGTAGTTTTTCTGGCCGGCGTAGCCACGCCAGTTGCTGTCGATGACGCGCGCGCCGAGCTTGGTGGCCAGCTCCACGGTGCGGTCGCTCGACCCGGAATCCACCACGACTACCTCGTCGCAGCAGCGCAGGCTTTCGAGCGCCCTCGAAATATTGCGTTCCTCATTGTAAGTGATGATCGCGGCCGAGATTTTCATTCAGGGGCGGTGCTGTTGCTAGTGTAGCGTGGCCGGCAAAATGGCCGGCCGGCGGCCTCATCCCGGGGGCCTAATCTTGGGTGATCCCGTGCCCGATCAGTAATCAGGATGCAAGCCACGGCTCAACCGGCAGCGGTGACTCCCGCGCCGTCCGCTCGCCAGCCGGGTCCGGCCGCTAAGATCCCGATGTGGTCCACTTTGCTTCTGGGCCTTCCCGCATTCATTCCGCTGGCCTGGACCGCGCTGCGCGCCTGGCGCGCTGGGCTGGTGCCGACGGCTTTTGTCCAATACGATCTGCCCTGCTACGTCGCCAACGGGCGCCAATTCTTTGCCGGAGGGCTGCATCTGGCGTACTCCAACCCATACGCGCCGTATGGCTCGCCGGCCATCTATTTTCAGCCACATATTTTTTTGCTGGGGCTGCTGCAACGGATCGGCTTGAGTCCGGACCTGGCGCAGATCGCGTTCCACCTGGCGGCGGTTGCGTTCGCGATGATCGTCGCGGCCAAGCTCTACCAGGAATGGGTGGGCGGGAACACGCCGGCGCGCAAGCTTGTGTTTGTCTGTTTCGTGTGGGGCGGCGGCGTGCTGTCTCTCATGGGAGCCGTATTCGGAGCGCTCGAGGGCGTGAAAATGCCGCTCTCCTTTCTGCTCTTGGACGCGGGCGATGGATGGTGGATGTTCAATTTCGGGCGCAACTTGGTCTACCCGCACGAAGCCTATTATCATGCGCTCTTCCTGCTCAGCATTCTGTTTCTCGCGCGCAGGAGATTCGCGGCAGCGCTGCTCGTCGCGGCCGTGCTGTCGGCGAGCCATCCGTTCACGGGGCTGAGCCTGGCGCTGATCCTGGTTTTGTACGCGGCACTGGAATTGGGCCTTGGCAGCGGAGCGGCGTCCTGGCGCTTGCTCGCCGCGAGCGGCGCGCTCCTGGCGGCGCATCTTGGATACTATCTGGTGTTCTTGAACCGATTTGCGGATCATCGCGCGCTCGAAGCGCAGTGGAAGCTCGAATGGCCTTATCTTTTTTGGACCTTCACGCCCGCGCTATTTATCGTGGGGATATTTGCTTTCGGCCCGCTGACGCACTGGAAGAATCTCGCGCCTGCGCTTCGGGATCCCCGCGCGCGCTTGTGCCTGGTCTGGTTCGCCGTGATCTGCGCGCTCACGCATCACGACCTGCTGCTACCCTCCCGGCAGCCGATCCATTTTGCGCACGGCTACGATTGGATCGCGTTGTTTCTTCTAGGCGCGCCGGCCATGGTGGCAGTGTGCGACCAGTTGCTGGCGATTCTGCCGCGCGTGTGGATGGCCTGCGCGGTGTGCGGATTCCTGGCGCTGTTCCTATCCGACAACCTGCTGTGGTTCAGTTCGTTCGCTGATCCGGCGGTCCAGTGGCAGGCCTTCGCGTTAACGCACGATGAAGCGGACGTGCTCCACTGGCTCGGCCGACATGATGCCGTGGCGTCCTATGGGGAGCCTTACGTCGCGAGCTCTGACCAGAAGGTGAACTATCTCGCCCCCACCTATACCAACCTGCGTGCCTGGCGCGGCCACGATCTGAACACCCCCCATGTTGCGCAGCGGCAGGCGGAACTCGATGCGGCATTTTCGCTGGGCCGGCCGATCCCGACCGCCAACCCGGTGTATTACATTGCGGCGCGCGCTCAGAAATGGATCCCGCCGGCCGAGGCTGACCGAGTATATTCGAACGCGTCCTACGAAATCTGGCGAACTCCCGGCAGGCCAAAGCCGGATCAGTGAAAACAGTAGCGCGCGCTGTTACTCTTCTAGAGCACTGATGGCAGGAAGCACGACGGGCAGGGGAGGTGTTCGGGCGACGCCGATTGAAAAAGAACCAGGAGCGCGAACGATACGGGGCACTCGACGGCGCGGCACTCCACGTAGGGGTCGAACGCCTCCCGGGTTCGTCCAACAAGACGCCGGTTGCCGCGATACGTTTCAAATTTTTCCCAGCC
>JASIGB010000663.1:0-3734 GCA_030045355.1 Bryobacteraceae bacterium | reverse complement strand
GAGGGGCGGCCGCTGCGGTCGACGTGCAGCATCATCGTGCCGTCGGACAGCAAACTATATTGTTCCGTCGTAGTAATGCCTTCGTGTGTGGTGACCACCTCCAGCATGTCGCCGTGCCATTTTGCTTTGCTGCGGAATCCCGGCTCTTTAATGGTTGAGTTGTGGCGCGCATCGGTTGCCACGTGGCTCGTCACCGTCCGGTTGGCGTCCTCAACGCTGAAATTGCGATCCACAGTAACATTGCCTTCGCGGTCGTTGATCATCACCGTGCCGGACTCGATCGCGGGCTGCCCGTTCAATTCGCTGCGCGCCGGTATCAGTTGCCAGGTTCCGTTCAGCTCATGATGATGGGCCGCCATGGCCGCGCCCGCAAACACGACTAAAGTGACGGCTCCCACCAGGAAATTTCTACAGGATTTCGCCGACATAGCACCTCCTGAGATTGATGAAAGCAAGTGCATGACCAACCCAGCGGGTTCTAACTGTGTCAACCTGTCAGTTGGAGGAATTGAAGACCAGTACCGGCTCCGCCGCGCGCGTCGCCTTTCGTTACCCCAATTTCCGGCTGTACATGACAGCGCGTTTTCTCTCTGTTATTTCCTCGGAGATGATTTCAGTGGCTGTCGGTTGGCAGATTTACGGCTTGACGCACCGGCCGCTGGATCTCGGGCTAGTTGGCCTGGCGCAATTCGCACCCGGTGTGTTGCTGTTCCTGGTGGCAGGGCACACCGCGGACCGGCACGCGAGGCAAGCGATCATCCGAATCTGTTACGCGGCTTTTGCATTCTGCGCCGCCGGTCTGCTCATTTTCACCTTGCACGGTCTCGCATCAGTGTGGCCCATATACACGGTCCTGCTTGCGAACGGTACGGTGCGAGCATTTAACGGGCCGGCCGGCCAGGCGTTCCTGCCGCAATTGGTGAAGGCCGAACATTTCCCCAATGCCGTCACGTGGGGCTCGTCGTTCTTCCAAACCGCGACGATTCTCGGGCCTGTGGCCGGAGGCCTGATCTACGGTTTTGCCGGAACTCCCGCGCCGGTCTACGTATCGGCGGCTGTCGGGTACTCGGCGGGCTTACTGCTGGTATCGGCCATCCGGCTGCAGGTCGCGCCGCGCGTTTCAGTGGGTAGCGACGCGGGCGTCATCCTAGACGGGCTGCGCTACATCTGGCGCCAGAAGCTGATTCTCGGCTGCATGTCGCTGGACCTTTTCGCGGTGCTGCTGGGAGGCGCGGTGGCGCTGCTCCCGGTTTACGCCAGCGAAATCCTGCATATTGGGCCGAACGGGCTCGGCATCCTGCGGGCCGCGCCAGGCGTGGGTGCGGTCGCGGTGGCGATCCTGTTGGCGCATCATCCGCTGCGCCGCCGCGCCGGCATTGGCATGCTGTACTGCGTTGCTGGGTTCGGAGTGTTCACCATCGTCTTTGGGATTTCGCACAACGTCGCGCTGTCGCTGGTGGCGCTGGTGCTCACGGGCGCGTTCGACATGGTCAGCGTGATCGTGCGCTCCACTCTGGTCCAACTCACCACGCCCGACGAAATGCGCGGGCGCGTAAGCGCGGTGAATATGCTGTTCATCGGAGCGTCGAACGAAGTGGGCCAGTTCGAATCCGGGATTACGGCGCAGTGGTTCGGAGCCGCGCCGGCGGTGGTCCTGGGCGGTGTGGGAACCGTCGCGATCGTGCTGGCGTGGAATTGGCTGTTCCCTTCGTTGCGGGGCGTGGATAAGCTGGTTAGGGAACAGCACGCCTGACGAGAAGTACTACTAGAACTGGCCAAAGCCCAGCTTACGCGCAACTTTGGAGGGTCGCTGGCACTCTATAGAACAGGCAATCTAGTGCGCCGAAGGATATAATCAGTCTTGTAGACCAAGTCGTCTAAATGCATGCCGAGCCTGCTCGAAACCATGCCCCGGCGCGCGTCCGCTCTCGCGCGCGAAGAGGCAGCCCTTCTTTCCCTGGGTCTTACAGACGAACAATCCAATCAGTTGCGAATGCTGTTCGCATCGGCGCCTGACGCGGATGCAGCCGTGCATTATCTGGTGAGTCTGAAACAAAAACGGCCTGACGCGTTCGCACGGCTGCTGGACGAACCGGCGCAGATGAAGTATTTCATCGCCGCCGCCTCCTTCAGCCGGTTCCTTTCCGAGGAGCTGTTGCAGAACCCGCAGTGGCTCGCCGAACTCAGAGGCATGAACCGGGTGCTGAGCGCGGCGGAGTACAAAAAACGCCTCGGGAAATTCCTGAAACAGCAGCCGGAGGACAAACCGCTGGCGTTGTCATTGGCGTTGTTCCGGCGGCAGCAGATTTTGCGTATCCTGCTCCGAGACGTGTTGGGATTGGGGAGCCTGTCGGAGACCGCGGAAGAGCTTTCGAACCTCGCCGATGCGATTTTGCACACGGCCTACAAACGGATTCGCGCGGACCTGGTGGCGCGGCACGGCACTCCGCGTTACGTCGACGAGAACGGCGAGCGCCAGGAATGCGGGATGTCGGTGATCGCGCTCGGCAAGTTGGGTGGGCGCGAGCTCAACTACAGCTCCGACATCGATCTGATGTTTGTCTATGCGGCCAACGGCGAGACCGATGGCGAACATCCGATCTCAAGCAAGGAATTTTACAAAAAAGTAGCGAACCAGTACACCGACCTGCTCTCCACTTACACGGCCGAAGGCTTGTGTTATCGCGTGGACTTGCGGCTGCGCCCCGATGGGCGGCTGGGCGAAGTTTGCATTTCGCTCGATGGCGCCAGCAGTTACTATCGAACCCGCGCGCGCGATTGGGAATTGCAGATGTTGATCAAGGCGCGCGTGGCGGCGGGTGATTCCGAGGCCGGCCGTGAGCTGCTGGACGCGGCCGAACCGTTAATTTATTCCACTACCCTCGATTTTTCGGCAGTGGAAGAGGTGTCGGCCACGCGCGAGCGCATCAGCGAAAAGCTAGCCAAACGCAAGCTGGCCAAAGACACGTTCGACGTCAAACTAGCACCGGGCGGTATCCGCGACATCGAGTTTCTGGTGCAGTGCTTGCAGCGGCTGCACGGCGGGCGCGTTCCCTGGCTGCGCCACGGCGGCACGATGCTGGCTCTTTCGCGTCTCAGCCAGAAAGACCTGCTCTCGGCGGCCGAGTTCGGGCGCCTGGTTTCGGCTTACCGGTTCTTACGGAATCTGGAGCACCGGCTGCAATTCGCCGAGGACCGGCAAACGCATACGCTTCCCACCGCGCCGCGCGAGCTGGATCTGTTGGCGCGGAAGATGCCCGCCACTCAGCTCGGCAGCATTCCCACGGGCGAAAAGCTGCTCCAGGATCTGAACGCGCACCTGGAAGCAGTGCGGGAGATCTATGAGCGTGTGATTCACGCGCAGCGGCCCATCTACTATAGCTTGCCTCCGGCGGCCGCGCCACAGATCGAAGCGCCGGAAGTCATCGAGCCGGCCTCGAGCAACCTGATCCGGTTCCTGGATGAGCGCGCGCCGGCCCTGGCTCGCGTGGTTTCAAGCGTGCCGTTGCGCCGGGGATCGGGGGCCTTCGAACATTTTCTTGAAAAATTGATGCCGGAGTCGCGCCTGCTCACGCTGCTCGATTCCGACCCTCAGGTGGCGCGCTTCACCCTGGACATTTTCGAGCACAGCCCGTACTTCGCCGAAGAGCTGGTTCGCGTTCCGGAGCTGATCGAAGAATTTTGCCAGCTTCCCATTTCACCCGAACATTCGCATCCCGGCCATTTCGAGGATA
>JASIGB010000662.1:0-10043 GCA_030045355.1 Bryobacteraceae bacterium | reverse complement strand
AAGGTGAGCGAAAATGTTTCGCCTGATTTTTGAGCTGATTCTCACGGTGGTGGTTCTGACCGTGCTGAAGAGCATTGTCGGAATCGTACTGCGAGGCTTCTCTCAAGCCATGAAACCCGGGCCCGCAGCGCCGGGCGCGGGTCCGCGCCCCTCCCAGCAAGTCCCACTCACCGGCGAGCTGAAAAAAGATCCGGTGTGTGGAACCTATATCGCCACGGCCACTTCCATCAAAGAAAAGGTGGGAGGGCAGCTCTTCCATTTTTGTTCCCAGGAATGCCGCGATAAGTACGTTGCCACGCTCACTCGCTAATTTCCTGCCCCTGCTTGCGATTTCCGTTGCGCCGGCCAGCGCGCAGCCTGTCTTCTACAAAGACGTTCTTCCGATTCTTCAGACCCACTGCCAGCAGTGCCACCGTCCGGGCGAAATCGGACCCATGCCGCTGCTGACCTACGCCGGAACGCGCCCCTGGGCCAAGTCCATTCGCCAACAGGTGATCGCGCGCAAAATGCCGCCCTGGTTCGCCGATCCGCGCTTCGGACATTTCGCCAATGACCGCTCGCTTTCTCCATCCGAGATCGATACGATTGCCGCTTGGGTGAACGCGGGCGCGCTCGCCGGCAACGCTAAGGATGCGCCGCCCGAGCGGAGATGGCACGAAGGCTGGAACATCGGGACGCCGGATGAAGTGTTCGAAATGCCCAAGCCATTCGCACTTCCGGCCAAGGGTGCAATCGAGTACCAATATTTGATCCTGCCCACGCATTTCACCGAGGACCGCTGGGTGCAGAAAGTGGAGGTGCGGCCGAGCAGCCGCACGACGGTGCACCACGCCGTGGTCTACATTCGTGAACCCGGATCGAAATGGCTGGAAGGGGAGCCGCGCGAAAGCATGTTCTCTGTGCCTCTGGCCAAGGGCTTCACCACGAGCGACCTGTTGATGGTGTACACGCCCGGAAACTCGTACGACCAATGGCCCACCGGCATGGCCAAGCGCATCCAGGCCGGTTCCGACTTGGTGTTGCAGATGCACTATACCGCCAACGGCAAAGCCGCTGAGGATCGCACACGCATCGGCATCATTTTCGCCAAGGAACCGCCGAAGAAGGCCATCCTGTCCTTACAAATGAGTAACGATACTTTTGTGATCCCACCGGGCGATTCCAACTATCGCGTGCAGGTGTCGGGCACGTTGCCAAACGACTCTTTGTTGATCAGCATGTTTCCGCACATGCACTTGCGCGGCAAAGGGTTCGAGTATCTGATTACGGAACCCGGCGGGCACGTCGAAACGCTGCTCAAAGTGAACCATTACGATTCGCAATGGCAGCTGAATTACAAGCTCTCCGAGCCGCGGCCGCTCAAAGCGGGCACGCATCTGACGTGGGTGGGTTATTTCGATAACTCACCCAACAATCCCGCCAATCCCGATCCAACGGCAGAAGTTCGTTACGGCGAGCAGATCTGGGATGAAATGATGATCGGTTTTTTCGATGTCGCGGTGGACGCAGGCATCGACAAGCCGAAATTTTTCGAGCGCAGGCATGATGTCACCGTTAGCAGATAAAAAAGCTTGTAGTACGTCAGTACCAGCAGTACACTGTGGTTTATGTGGGGAAAACAGAACGACGGCCAAATGATTCAAAACGCTCCGGGGCAGCCCGCGCAACCAGCGTCGGCCACGCCCACTGCTCATGTAGCCTACCAACCTCCGGCGGCCTATCAGGCTCCGGCGCCCGCGTCCACACCCACGGTATTCGGCAAGTCCATGAAGATCATCGGCGAAGTGACCAGCGATGAAGAGCTTTATTTGGATGGCGATTTAGAAGGTAAGCTCCATTTGCGCAACCGCTTGACCATCGGGCCGAACAGCAAAGTGAACGCCGACATCAAAGCCACGGAAATCGTGGTCTTCGGGACCATCAAAGGCAACGTCGAATCGGAGAGCCGCGTGTCGTTGCGCACCGGCGCATCCATCGTCGGCGATATCAAGACTGCGGGCATCGTGATCGAAGATGGGGCGTATTTCAAAGGCGGCATCGATATTTCGCGCAATGGGGAAAGCCGCAACGGCGACAGCCACAACGTGGAGAGTAAACCCGCGCCCAAAGCGCAAGGCGTGACCGCGGGGCAGCGCCGTTAACCCCGCCGGTGCAACGGTTTGAGCCGGCCCACGTCTAAATCAGTGAGGCCGCACCCTCAGAGATGAGGAACATGTGACCGGGAATGAGGCGTCCGTTGGAAGGCGGACGCCTCTATTCATTCACCGTCCTGGCGAATTTCTCCTCCAGACGCTTACGCACCCTTCGCTCTGGATTTAGCGCCAGCGCGGCCTTGTAGGCTGTGCCCGCCTCGGGGAAGTGGCGGAGCGCCGCTTCCAGATCGCCGATGCGTTCAAATAACGCCGGATCGCGCGAATCCTGCTGGACGGCCACACGCAGCTGCTCAATGGCGCCTGCCGGATCGTTAGTCTTCGTTAGAGCATCTGCGAGCGCGAGCCGAGCCGCGACGTAATCGGGCTTTGCTTCGAGCACCTTGCGATACTCCTCCGCGGCCTGTGTGTTCTCGCCTTGCGCGGCCAGCGCCCCGGCCAAGCTGAGACGCGACGGCAGATAATCCGGCGATTGGCGCAGATTCTCGCGCCAGAGATCGATCGCTTCCCTTTCGCGGCCCTTCTCGCCATCGAGCAACAGCGCCAGGTTGTGGCGCGCGGCCAGCAGCTTCGGGTCTTTCTGCAAGCTCTCGCGGTAAAGCTGTTCGGCCTCGGCGGGCTTCCCTTCGGCAGCTTTCAACGTGCCCAGCGCATTGTAGGGCTCGGCCGAACCGGGCGCCAGCATCTCCGCCTTCTTATACGCCGCTTCGGCGTCTTTGCGGCGGTTCAGGCGCTGATACACGAGACCCAGGTTGTACGGCAGATAGCTGTACTGCGGCGTCAGACGGATGGCTTCCTGATAGGCGCGGATCGCGGACCGGTAATCGCCGGTTTCCACATAGGCCAGCGCTGCGTTGTGCAAGGGATAAGACCAGTGCGGCGCGCGATGCGCGGCGTCGCGGAAGGCGGGAATGGCTTTGTCGTATTCGGCCTGTTCCAGATACGCGATGCCGAGCGCGTTGAAACCGTACGCCGCACCAGGGTCCATGCGGACAGATTCTTCAAGCAGACTCGCCGCTTCGGGAAATTTCTTGTCGAACAACAGCGCGCGGCCTTCAAAGAAATCTTCGCGGCCCTCGAGGAACAGCGATTCTTCGGTCAGCTTTCGCGCGGCCTCCATGTAACGTGCGCCGCTTAAGAACTCCTCGCGCGTTTGCGGTGTTTCGTCGCCCGCCAGGTATCGCAGCAGCACTTGTTGCGCTTTGTTTTCGAGCGCGACGCGCAGCTGATTTTCGCGCTCCTGATATTGCTCCGGTGAGGCGGCGGCCCTGATATCGCCCAGTGCGGTGAAGGCGTTGTTCGGATCGCTAGGCAGGATCCGGCCGGCGTTCACCGCGGCGGCAAACCGGTCAAGTGCTCCCTGGTCGCCGGCTGGAATCTGTTGCGGCGCACCCGCCAGATAGAGCGGGCCGCCATGCCGGGAATCCAGAATGACGCGCCAATGCGAACCGTCATTGTTCGCGGCGACATTGATGCCCGGTTTCCGCGTGTCGGAAAGCCGCATCGTGTTGTCGTAGTTGCCGAATTCACGTGGGTGCTGCTTATTCGCGGTAGCCATCGGCACCTGATCGCTGACGTACTTAATCAGCTCGTCGGCGTCCACGACGCCGTCATGATTGGCGTCGGCCGCCCCTTCCAGGCCCTTGATTACGTAGTAACTGAAGACACCGTGTCCGCCGCCGAACTGCGGCCCTTCGAGGGAAACTTCGCGTGGGCGGCTGGCGAGCAGTCCGAACAGATCGCCCTGCACGTCGCCGAGTTGCTGCACGTTGGAGGCGACGGTGGTGTTGTGAATGGTCCCGATAGTCCCGGCCTTGCAAACATCTACGAACAGGAGCACGCGCCCCACCTTGCTCAATTGATCCTCAAACAGGGACTGCACTTCATCCATGCCGAGCGCGGTGCTCTTCAGATCCTGCGGGTCGGAATCGTACGTCAGGATGTACGCGTCCTTGCCGTCGACGGTGCCGTGGCCGGCGATCAAGATCACCACGGTGTCGTTCTTGCCCGCGCGGCGCTTCAAGAAATCCTGAAAACCGTTGCGCACCGCGGCGGTAGTGGCTTTTTCATCAGTGAGCAGCAGAACGTTATTGGCCGGGACGCCGCCGCCGAGCGGGCTCTCGATGAGATTCGAGAAGACGCTGGCATCCGCGTCGGCGTATTGCAGCGACAACTCGGGCTTGGCGTACTTGGAAATCCCGACCAGAAGCGCGTACGTTTGCCCTTCCGTTTGTGCGGCGGCCGTTGCCGCGGCGGCTTGATCGGCCAGCTCCTGCTCGAGATCGAAGATCTTGCTCTTGATCCAGACTGCGTCCGGCCACTGCTCGCGTAGTTTGTCATAGGCGTCGAGCGCGTTGGCGGTCAATTTGTGATTTTCGAAGATGGTGGCTTCAGTGACCAACGCTGCCTGATCCTTGGGATTCGCGGCGAGCGCAGCGTCGTAGGGCGCGAGTTCCGCCTGGACGTCCGCAGGTAACTTGTCGTGCGCCGTTGGCGGGATTTCGGGCTTGTTCAATCCACGCGTCATGCTGACGCCGTAGTGCTGCTGGGTGGCGGCGGCAACACGCAAGGTTTCGGGCAGCGTGCACGCGCGCGCGGGCTGTTCGCTGATTTTCCCGGCCTTCACTTTCGGCGCCTTGGCGTCGAAATGCACCTCGCCCGAAGGCGTCAGTGTGTCGAGAGCTTTGGCGGGACAAAAAAGGAACGACGCTGGTCCATTTTCGGTGCGGATGCCGTCACCCGCGAACAGTAGATCGCCCGGACGCGCGGAGAGCGGAGTCTCGGTATCCGCTCGAAGCAGCTTCGTTCCCGTCGCGGAGAGAACTAACCCGACGGGTTCTTCTTTCGTGTCACTGAACGCAGCCAAGGCCGCTATGGCCAATAGCGCGGCCGCCCGCAGGCGCGGACGCCACCACCCCAGCCGGGCCTTGAGGTCCGGCCTAAGCATTCACCGCGGTCCTCACCAGCGACGTCACCGTATACAAATCCACCGCCAAAGCCTTCCCCCGCACCGGCGCCTGCCCCAAATGCGACGTTGGCACCTTATTTCCCAAGCGCGATTGCGTCGCTCCCGTCATCAACAACTTCGTATGGTGCTCCTTGTTCAGGCTTTCCAGCCTGGACGCCAGGTTCACCGTGTCTCCTAGAACTGTGTATTCCATTTTATCGGCCGAACCGACGTTTCCCACTACGGCAGGTCCAGTATGGATCCCCGCGCCCGTTTCGAACTGGCTGCGGGCGGTGACCATGCGGGTGGCGCAGCGGACGGCGCGAAGTGCATGATCGCCCGGCTCGGCGCCCTCGTCGTCGTCAGAGAACACCGCCAGAATGCCGTCGCCGATGAACTTGTTCACGTGGCCGTGATACATCACGATGATCCCCACCATCATGGCCATGTATTCGTTCAACAGTTGCACCACCACCTCCGGGCCTTGCTCTTCGGAAACGCGCTCGGTGAACGCGGTGAAGCCGCGGATGTCGGTGAACAGGATGGTCACTTCCATGCGTTTGCCGGACAACGCGATTGCTTCGGATTCTTCCAGTGTGGACGCCACCTGCTTGCCGACAAACAGCGCTATGGCCTTGTGAAACAGATCGCCACGGTTCTCCTCGGTCGAGAAGCGATACACCACCGATGCGATCAGGCAAATCGATGTCCCCAGCAGCACTTCCGATGTCGACAACACAATGTCGCCCTCGAACAGCAGATGCGTGGCAACGAGAATCCCGGCCATTTCCAGCAACATGAAAACCACAGCACGTCCCGCGGTGAGCGATGTGGCGATCCAGACCGTGGAACCGGTCGCGAGCAATAGCGCCAATCCCAGCACCCATTGCGGCGCAGGCAGCAGGAAATTTCGCGTCAGTAACGTCCGCACCACGTTGGCGTGGATCTCGACGCCGGGCGTCAGCCAATTCGTACCTTGGAACAGCGTGACGAAGGGAGTATCACGGCGATCGCCCAGCTCGTCGGTACCGATGAGCACGATCTTCCCACTGACCCATTTCCGCAATTGATCGATATGGCCGGCCTTGTAGGCGCTCTCGAAATCCGCTAGCGAGACGCTGGGAAAGGTTCCGGGCGGACCCGCGTAGTTGATCGCGATGCTGCGGTCGGAGGCGATCGGAATGGCACGCTTTTGAAACACCAGTTTGCCATCTCGCCATTCGGCGTCGCTTCCGGCGAACTTCTCGGCTACGCGCAAAGCCAGCGAATGCGCCATCCCCGGCGGCGCTTCGGCCAATTCCTGACGCCGAACGAAATCGTCGGAATCGGTCGTTAGATTCGCATAACCGGCCAGGCCCAATGCGGCTGAAAGCATGTTCACGGGGATGGCCTGCGCTTCGGGATTAGTGTTCAGCTCAGTGGCATAAGCGCACACCACCGGAACCGGGGACGTGCTGACGGCTTCGCCCAGCAAGCGGTCATAATCCGCATATTCCTGCTTGTAATCGTTCACTGGGATGCCAAACGCATGATCTAAGCCGATCACCTTAGCTCCGGCCTTGCCCGCACCTTCGATCACCGTCGCGTAGTGCTTGTGCCAAAAGAGCTCGAGTTCGGGGAATGTGTTCCGGGTCTTCTGATCCGCCAGCAGAAGGACGATGTTAGAAATTACGGGGCGCCTGCCGAAAAAATAGCGCACCACGAAATGCGCGTCATAGGCCTTGAGGTTCAGGATTTGAAAGAAGCGAACGTCGCTCAAAAGGGACGCCGCCAGTGCGCTGCCACCGGCGAGGAGGGCGCAGAAAACCCAGTGCCTCCACTTCTTCGTCATGGTAACCTGCATCTTACTACGTCATTGCGGGGTTTACTCTTTAGAGTCCGCGCGGGCTTGCTGCTCCTGGTGTGCGCCGCCGCTACCCGGTCGCAGACCACGCAGGGGCTGATTTCCGGACAATTGGTGGATTCGGTGAACGGTCGGCCGATTCCAGCCGCGAGCGTGACGTTTTCGAGCGCGTTCACGAATCTTGCGGGCGCGGCTTCGAGCGACGCAGCGGGCCGCTACTATCTTCCCCTGCTCTCGCCCGGCATCTACCGGATTCGCGTGACGGCGCCCGCTTATCAATCGCAGGAAGTGCAGGAGCTGGAATTGACAGTGGCGGCGCGCATCGAGCTGGATTTCCGGCTGCGCCCGCTAAACGACGTGTGGGAATCCGGGCAATACCGCAGCGTTTTTCTCCCGGGACAAAAGACCATCGTTCCGTTTTATGGCCCGGACGTCGATCCGAGCAAATCCGGATCGTTCGAGGCGCAGCAGGGCCGCGAGGAACCGCTCGAATCCACGATCTCGGAAGTCATCGATTCCGATGAACTCAATAATCTTCCTCTGGAAGGCCGCGACGTGTATGCGCTGCTGGTCACGCAGCCGGGCGTAACCGACGATGCGGCCACCGGCCGCGGCTTGGGGCTCTCGGTGAACGGGCAGCGGCCGTCATCGTCGAACTATCTGCTGGACGGCTTGGAGAACGACAACTACTTGATCACCGGCCCATTGGTGACCGTGGCGCCCGAAGCGATCCAGGAATACCGCATCTCCACCAACAATTTCTCGGCCGAGTATGGGCAAACGTCGGGCTTTCTGGCCAATGCGATCACGCGCACGGGCGGCGAGCAGTTCCACGGCGTGGTTTACTTCTATCTGGAAAACGAGGCGCTGAACGCCAACGCATTCCAGCAAAACCTGATTGGCGCGGCGCGCAGCATCGATAAGCAGGATCAGCCGGGATTCTTCGTGGGCGGGCCGGTGCTGAAGCATCGCCTGTTTTTCTCCAGCGCGTACGAGTATTTCCGCAGCCGCGGCACGGGCACGCCGTATCCGTTCGATCTGCCCACGCCCGAGTTCCTCGGCATCACGGCGCCCAACTCGCTGGCGCATCAGTTGCTCACCGAATACCCGAGCCCGGTTACCAACACCACGACGGCGCTGAGCGTGGTGGAGCCGCTCGCGCCGCCCGTGGCGCTCGATCGTATTCTTGCCATCGAGCGGCTGGACTACAATACACCCGACGGGAAAGAGCACGTGATGGGCCGCGTGCTCTTCAATCGCATGACGGAGCCGGATTTCATCTGGAGTCCTTATAAGGATTTCATCTCCGCGCTACACGAAAATACCGTTTCAGCGGGCGGAAGCTACATCCACGCTTTCGCCGCCAATCTCACCAACGAAGCGCGGATCGGTTACAGCACGGATGGTTTGGGTTGGAATCGCCCGCACCCCGATATCCCCACGCTCACCACAAGCGACGCCTACACCTACGACGGAATCTCATACTCGGGTGTGACTCTACCGGGCAGCCCTGCATTTTACGCTTACCGGAATGTCAACAACACGTGGGATGTGCTGGACAATGTCATTTGGTCGCATGGGCGGCATATGGTGACCGTCGGCGGAGGATTGCTCTGGCGCAGCTCGAACGGTTACTTGACCGCCGGGCAAGACGGCCAGTACTTCTTCGGCAACCTTCTGGATTTCGATCTTGGCGAGCCGAGTTATTTCGAGGCGGCGATCGACCGGACCGCATTGCCCACGATCCAGCAGCCCAATCCCAATCGAACCTACCAATACGGCCAGGATTTTCTATTCGCGCAAGATACCTTCAAGCTCACGCGGCGGCTGACGGTGAACTACGGCGTGCGCTACGAGTTTTACGGCGGCGCGGAAAACACCGGGGCGGTGAAGGATACTTTGATTCAACTCGGCGCGGGCACGACGCTTGCGCAACAACTGACGGGCGTTTCGCTCGAACAACCCACCGGCTCGGGAAACCAGCAGATCTTCGGATCGAGCAACGCGTTCGAAATTCGCACCGGTGCGGCGTATGATTTGCTGGGGAGCGGAAGGACGTTGCTGCGCGGCGGGTTCGGCACCTTTTACGATCCGCCATTCGACAACTTATGGGAGAACGTCCGCGAAAATAATCTCATCCTGCCGGTAATCCCATTGTCCGGCTCGCCAAATTTCCTGGCGCCGGTCTCCAGCGTCCTCGCGACGCTCCAACCCCAGACACTGGCCAGCACGTTTCCCGACCTGACCCTGGTAGATCCCAGCCTTCGCAACGGCCGGGTGAAGAGTTATTTCGCGGGGATCCAGCAGCGCATCACTGGCAACCTGATGCTGGAAGTGAACGGCGTGGGCTCGTACGGGCGCGCGCTCGTGACCACCGACGTGATCAACCGTGAATTTTCCACACTTGCGACGCCGGATGGCCGCTATAACGATAATCTGCCCGATATCGCCTATCGCGCCAATCAGGGATTTTCGGACTACAACGCACTGACTGCGGTGCTGCGCTATCGCGTTTCGCGCGGCATGATCCAGGGCTCGTATACCTGGGGCCACACCATCGACAATCAAAGCGATCCGCTGACGGGCGATTTTTTCAATCTCACGTTTACCAGTCCCGAGACCGGAGCTGCGCCCGCGCAGCGCGCGACGTTCTCCGAACAGTTCAATCCCAATTCCGACCGCGGCAATTCGGATTTCGACCAGCGGCAGAATCTGGTGATCTTCTCCTACTGGAATCTACCCTCGCCGTTCGCGCATTCGAAAGCCGCGCTCCCGCTGCGCAACTGGACCGTCGGAGCGCTGGCGGCTTTCCGCTCCGGGCTGCCTTATACGGTGTACGGAACCTCGACCGCGATTGCCGGCCAAGGGCTGATCCTGAACAATCGCGCGAACCTTCTCGATCCAAACCAAGCGGTGTTCGCAACTCCCGCAGCGGTTTCAGGCGGCGTCCAGTTGTTGAATCCGGCAGCGTTCGGGCCCGCCGCGCCCAGCACGCTCGGCAACTCCGGCCGCAACGCCTTCTTCGGTCCCGGATTCTACAGCTTCGATCTGTCGCTGGCGCGCGCGTTTCCTCTGCGCTGGCTCGGCGAGTCGGGCCAGGTTC
>JASIGB010000661.1:0-3193 GCA_030045355.1 Bryobacteraceae bacterium | reverse complement strand
CGTCAGAATTTTCTGGCATTGCAGCCGGATGTAGTTGTTGTCTTCCTTCTGCATCAGCTCCTGCAACGTCCCCACCATCGCATCGGTGTGCTGCTGGACCAGCAGGTCGATGACCTCCGTCCGCACGCCCGGATTATCGTCCCTCAGCAGCACCTGGGTGAGCGCTTGCTGCGTGTCCGGATCCTGCGCGAACTGCTTGAGCCCGTCCAAAGCCTTCAACCGCACGCCGGCATTGGGATCGTGCTCGAGCGAATACACCAGCGCCTTGCGGATCTCGGCCGATTGCGAATTGTTCTTCAGCACGTCCACCGATTCCACGCGCAGTCCCGCATCGGAAGAATCCTTGGCCGCGGTAAGCAGCAGCCGCTGGATGGCCTCATCCTTCACGCTTCCCGATAGCACCCGCTGGCGTGTTTCGTCCAGCACGATCTGCACCCGCCCGGGCGACACCGGTTCCACGTCGCGCACGCGCGAGATCGCGGGCGTTTCCAATACGCCCGCCGAATGCCAGTTGCCCAGAAACGAACCGGGAGTCACGCGCGCGGTCACGAATCCCAACGCCAGCATCGCCGCGGCGCCCGCCACTTGCGCCAAGCCGGGCGCGAAATGAAAGTGGATCGTGAATCCTTCGCGGAGCCTGTCCCAGAATCCAGCCCCGCTCGACGACGCCGCACGCGCCGCTTCACCCGCGCTCGCCAGCCTGCGATGCAGCTCCGCGCGTGACTCCGTCAGCGCATCCGGCGCCGGCCGCAGTTCCACGGAATCGAAGGCGGAAAACAGGGCCTTCTCGCGCTCCAGCTCGGCGCGGCACGGCCGGCATTCGTCGATATGTAGCTCTACCAGCTCTTCTTCCTCGAACGACAGCTCGCCGTACAGGAACAGCGCCAGGTTCTTTCTCGCGTCTTCGCAGGTCATCTGAAATCCCTCATATAAAATCCCCCAAAGCCGCGCGCATTTTCTGCGTCGCGCGAAACAGGCAATTCTTCGCGGCTTCTTCCGACGTGCCCATCACTTCCCCGATCGTTCTCAGCCGCATGCCCTGGTAATGCCGCATTTCAAAGACGGCCCGTTCCCGCGGGGTCAGGCCGCCCAATACTTCCTCGATTTTTTCGCGCACTTGCTTGCTCTCCAGTCGCCGCTCGGGGTCGCTGTCGGCGCGCGGCTCCTCCAACGTGTCCATGCGGTCCAGGACGCCCTCGCTGGTTTCCACCACCGTGCTTTCCTCGCGGCGCACCCGCCGCTTACGTAATGCGTCCAGGCACAGGTTGCTCACGATCCGGTACAGCCAGGTATGAAAGCTGCAATCGAAACGGAACGTGTGCAGGTTTTTGTAGACCCGCAGGAACGCTTCCTGATAGACATCGTTGGCGTCTTCGGCGGACCGCAGCAGGTTGGTCGCCAGGCGCAATACGTTTTGATCGTGCAGACGCACCAATTGCTCGAAGGCGCGCTGATCGCCTTTCTGAGCCGCCCGAATCAGCTCGGGTTCGTCCATTCCAACCGCCGCCTGGACCACGGCGTAAAGGGTGCGGCGCGAGCCGCCGTCCTTTCTAGGAGAGATGTCGCGCCGCGCTGGGGTCTGCGCGGTCTCCTGTATCACTGGCAACAGTCAATTAGACGGGAGTGAGGGGGAAACGTCACGAAGCCGGCTTCAGCCGGCCAGTTCTACTTCAATCTTCTTATTCGCCTGATCCAGCTTTACGATCTTAAAGCTCCGGATCTGTCCCGCGCGGGCCTGCTGATTACTGGCGGCCGCCGCGGCCGGTCCCTGCTTCCATTTGGCTGAAAGCATGGCAGTTAACGAGCCTAGGTCGGGTTTACTCGCTGCCGGTTGCGCGGCCTGTGCGCCATTGGCGGCTTCCTCGCGCATCTGGCACTCGGCAAAAACGCCCTCGCCCAGTTCCACCTTGGCCCGCGCGCCCGACGCCTCCACGATCCGCCCGGTGACCGCATCGCCTACCTTATGCTCGGCGATGTACTCGTCGGCGCTCGTGGGCTCCAGTTGCTTCATCCCCAGCTTGATCCGCCGCCGCTCCCGATCCACTTCCAGCACTACGGCCTTCACCATCTGCCCGACGGTCAACGCCTCGCGTGGATGGTTCAAACGTTTCTCGCTGGTGATATCGGAGATGTGAATCATGCCGTCGATGCCGCCGCCCAGGTCGATGAAGCAGCCGAAATTGGTCAGGCTGGTCACCGGACCTTCGGCCACCGCGCCCACCGGGTATTTCTTCAGCGCGTCTTCCCACGGATCGCCCAGCGCCTGCTTCAGCCCCAGCGAAATCCGGCGATCAGCCGCATTGACGCCCAACACCACCGCTTCCACCATCTCGCCGATTTTCAAAACATCGCTCGGCTTGCGCACCTTCTTGGCCCACGACATCTCGGAGATGTGAATCATCCCGTCCACGCCCGGGATCAGCTCCACGAATGCGCCAAAATCGGTGAGCCGCGAAACCTTGCCCTGCACGCGATCGCCGGTGCGAAAGCGCTCCGCCGCGAGCGTCCAGGGATCCGGCGCAAGCTGCTTCAATCCGAGCGAGATGCGCTTGCCTTCCGGATTGATCTTGAGAACCTTCACTTCGAGCGTATCGCCCACCGCCACCACGTCCGACGGTTTCGCGACGCGCTGCCACGCCATATCGGTGACGTGCAGCAGCCCGTCCACGCCGCCCAGATCGACAAACGCGCCGAAGTCGGTGAGGCTGCGCACGGTCCCGTGGACTACCGCGCCTTCCTGCAACTCGCCGAAGCGCCGCTCACGCGCCCGCGCCTCTTCTTCTTCGAGAACCGCGCGCCGGTCCACCACCACGTCTTCGCTCGCCGTGTCCAGCTTGATGATCCGGCACTGGATTTCCTGGCCCACCAGCTTCTCGAGATCCGCCTGGTCGCGCGTACCGCTGCGTGAAGCGGGTAAAAACGCCGGCATCCCGACATCCACGCGCAATCCGCCCTTCACCGCTTCGGTGACCGTTCCGGCGATGGCGCGCTTTTCGGCGAACGCGCGCTCCAGCCCGCTCCAATCCTTGGGCCGCTCCACCCGGATGGTCGAGAGCGTGTACGAGCCTTCTTCGTCGCGTCCGGTGATGCTCACCAGCATGCGGTCGCCGACGTGAATCGTCAGCTCACCGGAGGGGTCGCGAAACTGCTCCACCGGCAGCACGCCGTCCACCTTGCGCCCGATGTCCACGAA
>JASIGB010000660.1:0-11445 GCA_030045355.1 Bryobacteraceae bacterium | reverse complement strand
CATGCGCGAATCGTTGTGGGACACAATTTCGTCGGCCGAATAGCGGTCGTCAATGACCGGCTTGAACACTTGCACGCGCTTGCGGGCGATGATCGCGCGCCGCAGCCGCCGCATCAGTTCTTCGCTCTTGCCGGAAAACATCGGTCCGCAGATCGCTTCGATCCACCCCAGATTACCCGTGACGATCTCCATTCGCTTGAAGCCGCATCTTATCATGGGAGGGTTGCCATGGACGCCGCTGCCTTCAGCCAACGCGTGATCGTGCCGGAGATGCTGGATCACGCACCACCCGACGTAACGCGCGCGAGCCTGCGGGACCTGGCGCGCGTCAACCGCTATCTGGGCGGCTACTACGTACTGGGGCGCCTGATGGCGAGCGTGGCGCGGCGGGACGAGGGGTTTTCGGTGCTGGACGTGGGCGCAGCCTCCGGCGACATGGGCGCGGCGATCCGGCGGCGTTATCCCAAGGCGCAGGTCACCTCACTCGATTACAGGGCCGATCACCTGGCACTGGCCGCCGACCCCAGGCTGGTGGCCGACGCGTTCCGCCTGCCCTTTCGTCCGGCAAGCTTCGATTTCGTCTTCAGCTCGCTTTTTCTGCATCACTTTAGAGACCAGGAAGTGGTCGAATTGTTTCGCGGCTTCCGGCTGGTGGCGCGGCGCGCGGTGCTGGCCATCGATCTGGAGCGGGGGCCGCTGGCCTATCACTTTCTTCCGCGGTCGCGCTGGCTGTTCGGCTGGCACGACATCACGATCAACGATGGCCAGATTTCGGTGGCGGCGGCGATGAAGAAGCACGAATTGCGGGCGCTGGCGGTGCGCGCGGGACTGGAAAAGGCGCAAGTGCGCGTGCACCGGCCTTGGGCGAGATTGTCGCTGGTCGCACCGGTGTAGGGCGCTTGAGCGCTCAGCCATACGTTTCTTGCCTAATAAACGCATTGAATTTGTGCTATCATCGCCGCAAATCGGAGTTGCCCTGTAGCATCTGCTCCAGGTCCTGCTTGGTCCGCCCGACTGGAGCGCGAGACGTAAATTCTTAGCAGGGAGTCTAAAATGCGGAAACTATTCTCTTTCGGGACAGCGCTACTGGCGCTGTCGCTTTGTGCGCCGCTGGTTTGGTCTCAGGACGCGACCGGCAATATCGATGGCGTCATCACGGATGCGAGCGGCGCCGTAGTGCCGGGGGCCACGGTCGTCGTGACGAACCTGGGGACGAAGATCGCTAAGCAGGCCACAACCGATTCGGAGGGCTTCTATCAGGTGCTTCAGCTCCCGATCGGATCTTACGAAATCAGCGCGGAAGCTTCCGGATTCAGCAAGACCATCACCCGGCCGCCCTCTTTGGAAATCAATCACACCCTGCGCGTGAATATGATGCTGGAAGTGGGCACTACCGCGACCAGCGTCACGGTGGAGGGCCAGGCCGGCAACGTCGAAACCGGAAACTCTACCGTTGGCGGCACGGTGACCGGTGAAGCGATTTATGAACTGCCGCTCAACGGGCGCGACACGCTGGATCTGCTGGCCACTCAGCCCGGCGTCACCCAAACGAATCCCGACAGCACCGCCGCCGGGAACTACAGCATCGGTGGCGGACGCACGGACTCGGTGACGTATCTTCTGGATGGCGGTCTGAATAACGACCTGATCGATAACAGCGTGGTCGTCGACCCGAATCCCGATGCCGTGGCCGAATTCCGCGTGCTCGAAAGCACCTACACGGCCGAATATGGGCGCAACGCCGGAGGAATTGTCAGTGTCGTCACCAAGAGCGGCACCAATCAATTGCATGGCACTGCGTACGATTACGCCCGAAACACCGCTTTTGACGCGAACGACTTTTTCAACAACGAAGAGGGTCAACCCACCTCCGTGCTGCGGCGGCATCAGTACGGGGCCACGCTGGGCGGGCCTATCGTGATCCCGCACATCATCGACGGCCGTAACAAGCTGTTCTTCTTTTTCGCGTTTCAAGGACAGCTACAAACGCAACTGCAACTGGAAGGCAAGGTGCAGACCTACACTCCGGCCGAAGCACAGGGGAATTTTTCGCAGGCCGACAACGGCGGCCCGCCTCCGAATCTGGTCAGCTTTCTTCAGGCCAATCCTTACTATCAGCCCAATCCGACGCTGGCCGCTGAGGGAATCATCAATCCCTCCAGCATCGATCCAGTCGCGCAGGCGTATTTCAAATACGGTTTGATTCCCACTTCGCCCACGGGTTATCTTTTCCCCACGGCTCCGGCGATCACCAACGACAACGAGTACTTGGGCAAGCTCGATTACATGCTCTCCAGCCGCGACACGGTTTCTGCCACCTTTACGTCCCGCGATACGTATGAGACCAGTCCCTATAGCAACGGCAACGCCGAAACCGGCTATCTGACGACGAATGGATACAACACGGCGACGTATTTGCAGAGCTATTCGGCCATCCTCAACTACACGCACGTCTTCACGCCGTCCCTATTGAACGAGGCGAGAGTCAGCGCCGTCCGCAATGATACGGATCAATACGTGCCGACTGGCTCGGCAAGCAAGGTGACGCCGGCCGAACTGGGGATCAACATCACGCCCGACATCATTACCGGACCACCGGATCTTTATTTCGCCGGTACCGGGACAGCCTTCGGCTATGCGCCGTTCGGCCCCACCACGTTCTTCAACACCATCTATGCCTACTACGACAATCTGACGTGGACCCACGGCCGGCACAATATGAAATTCGGCTTTTACTTTTCGCCCTATCAAAACAACACGGCCTACGATTTCTATGGGAACGGATCGTTCTTTTTCTTCGGCCCGTCCACCAGCGTCGGGTCCGGCACGGACCTGGCGGACTTCCTGTTCGGCCTCCCGGATAACTATTTCCAAGCCGCCGACGCTCTGAACAATATCCGCACGCATCAGTACGCCGGCTATGCGCAGGACGATTTCAAGGTGACCAATCGGTTGACGTTGAATCTCGGGATTCGTTATGAATATGCCGAGCCGAAATACGACACGCAGGGCCGAACCTTCAGCTTTATTCCGGGTGACCAGAGCACCCGTTTTGTCAACGCGCCTCCGGGTTTGGTATTTCCGGGCGACCAGGGGGCGCCCAAGGGCACCAACTTCCCGGATTACGACAATTGGGCTCCGCGCTTTGGATTCGCGTGGGACGTTTTCGGCAATGCCAAAACCGCGATCCGCGGCGGCTTCGGAATGTTTTACGACATTCTCAAGGGCGAGGACAATCTGCAGTTCAACGGTTCACCTCCGTTTTATGCCGAGCCCAGCTTGTACTTCAACGCTCCCACCGGATCGGAAACGGGACCGTCCGGCTATCTTTCCAATCCCTTCGGCACCAACATTACCGGCACGCCCAATGGTTTTCCCTCGGTGCCGCCGACTTCCACGGCCAGTTTCGCCTCTTCGGAGCCGATCGGTAGCACCGGCGGCATTTATCTGGTGGATCCGCATCTGCGCACGCCGTACGTCTACCAATACAATCTGAACATCCAGCAGCAACTGCCGGGCGGCATGGTTCTGGAGACCGGCTACGTCGGATACGACGCGCACAAGCTGACGTCGCTCGTGGACATCAATCCGTTTCCGCTGGGCTCCAATACCCGGATTTACGATCCGGATTCGACTAACTCGATTTATTCGCAGATGCTCGAATTCAAGAACGTGGGCGTGGCGAATTACAACGCGCTGCAAGTGAATCTCACCAGGCGCTACGCCAATAGCACGGTGGGCAACACGTTCTATACGTTTGCCTATACCTGGTCGCATGAGCTCGACAACGTATCGGGTTTCCGCGAACGCAACAGCCAGGTGCCCTATTACGACGAGAATTACTTCTGGGCCTCTGGCGACACCGATGTGCGCCAATCGCTTACCTTCTCGGGCGGCTGGGATCTACCGTTCGACAGAATGTGGGACGGCGGGCCCAAGCTGCTGACCAAAGGTTGGAGCTTATATCCGATTCTGACTTGGCGCACCGGCTTCCCGCTGGACGTGCTGGCCGGTTTAAGCGCCACCAATTCGGATCCCGGGCCCGCGGGCGATGGCGATCCCAATCTGGTGCGCGCCGATCTGGTATTGCCTAACGTGGCCACGTACAATCCGCGAAACAACCAAACCATCAACGGCAACACCGGCAATTACTTCTTCAATCCGTCGGCCTTTTCCGCCGCGCCGCTGGTCGCATTGGACCAGCAGGCGCAAATGAATGCGGCGGCGCTGGTGGGCCAGTTCACTGAAGGCACGCTCGGACGCAACGCCATCCGTGGCCCGGGCGAGATCGACCTGGATATCGCGCTCGCCAAGCACTTCAAATTCTTCGAAGACAAGCTGGATGCCGAGCTGCGCATGGACGCGTTCAACGCCTTCAATCACGTCAATTTCGGCAATCCCAACACCGACATCAACAGCCCCTATTTCGGGCAGGTGTCCACCACGCTCGGTCCCCGCGTGCTGCAGGTGGCGCTGCACGTCCGATTCTGACGGTGACGCCCGGCCGCGCCTGCTGAGTTGATCGCCTAATTGGCCAACGGAAGCAGCGCCTGGATGGTGGCGGAATCCTGCGCGACCACCTCCAGCGTCGCGTCGCCCGCGGCCAAACCCGAGGGAATGGTGAAGTTGATTTGATACAAGCCCGCGTAGCCGGGCGCTAGACCGGAGAATGTCACTGTCGCTTGCTGATAATGCCCCGCGGCATCCAGCAGATAGACCTGCGGCGTGGAGGTGGTAACCGCAGGCGGATTGCTCGGCGCCGGTGTCCCGTCGTTGAGCGTGGGCCGGACTGCACCCAAGCCGGTTAAGTACAGCTCTATGGTTTCGCCGGTTTGCGCGGGGCTGTCTGGCGAGATCACGGAATTGTCGGCGTGCAGGGCCGCGGCATAGCCCAGGCCGCCGGATGGACTGGTGAAAACACCGGCCGAGGTCAGGCCCGTAAATTGAGAGACGAGATTCGAAGTGGAGCCATTATTGTCCACATAGATCTGTACGACCTCATGGGGAGTGATCAGGTAAGGAACAATGACGGAGATCTGTGTGGGGCTCGCGTAGTAGATCGGCGCCGGCATGCTGTTCATATATACATGCACGCCCTCCAGAGAGTCGGGATACGGCAAGCTCGCCGTTGCCGTGCCAGGCGCCAGTCCCGTGCCGTACAGCGTTACAAATTCTCCCGGCGCGAGCTGCGCGGTGAAAGGCGCGGAGCTGGCCGCGTTCAGCATGCCGTTGGCGTTCAAATACACGCCGGAGCCGCTGAGGGCCGGCGCCTGGAAGGCGACGTTGAGCGCCAGAAACGGTCCGATCCCGTAGCCGATGCGGATGGTTCCGTCGGCGGTGCTCCAATACTGCTGCGAAAACGCTGTGTCGTCGGAGCTGCCGTTGCTATTTAGCGTATAGGAATCAAGATAATTGAAGTCGGTCGAGCCGCCGTAAGGCAGCAGGGAATCCAGGTTCAAGTAGCGTTGCGGCGCTACATCCGAGAATCTTTTGTGACCGATGATTTTCCCCGAAAGCGCATCAAATGCTCCATAATAACTGTCGATCGGTGGATAATTATTCAAGGCCGCCGCTGTGTTCCAATCCAGGCCGGCCTGATAAAAGAGACCGGCGAAATTCGACGGCGCACTGGCGGCCGCCTTCACCCCGACGAACATGTCATAGCCGTCATAATTGCCGCCGAAGATAAAATTCCCGTCGGGCGAGATATACAGCAGCTCGGTGCCCGCCACCAGGTTGGAGCTGGTGCGCTTGCCTCCGAGATTGAGCTGGGCGGCGCCGTTGGCGAAGCTGTACGTTACGCCAGTGAGGCTTTCGGTGCCCGCCGTCGAGCTGCTGCCGCTGTAGGTGGTGACGCTCACGTTCCCGATGCTTCCGCTTCCATTGGCCGTCATGTTGAACAGCGCGTCGCCGGGTACCGTGGGATCGAAGTACGCGACGCTGTAGGAGCCGCTGAGGGTGGAATTGGTGGCGCTCG
Source organism: Bryobacteraceae bacterium (assembly GCA_030045355.1). Classification (GTDB taxonomy): domain Bacteria; phylum Acidobacteriota; class Terriglobia; order Bryobacterales; family Bryobacteraceae; genus Palsa-89. The sequence continues at coordinate 5,468 of JASIGB010000660.1, read as the reverse complement.
TCGAGCCGATGGGCGCGGCGATGAACAGGTCGTTATAGCCGTTGGCGGTGCCAACCGCGCTGCCGATAAAGACGCCGTTACCGGACACCATTCCGATGATCTGGTCGCCGGGAAATTCCAGGCCGGTGATGTAGCCCTGTCCGCCTCCGTCGATGACATACGTCCCGGCCGAGGTGAACTGCTGCGCCTCCACCGTGGGAGTTTCCGCGCTGTCCAGGGCCGTGCCGGTGAACGAGTAATCGCCCACGCCGTCAAAGCTCATGGTGCCCTGCACGCTGATGGTTTCCGCCAGGTCGGTGTCCACGACGGAGTAGAAATACAATACCTCCCGCACATAGTAGGTGCCCGATAATTTGGCGTCGCCGCTCGAAACAAGCGTCTGTGCGGATAGATGCCACGAGCAGGCGACGAGTACAGCAAGAAGAAGCGAGTTTGTTTTCATGAGTCTAAGCGAGGGCCCGAACCCCAACCCGCCGGAGCGGGTGTTTCATACGAGTCATATCAGAGGATAACCTTTTCAGAGTAGACGGGGCGAAGCGCGCAAGCATGTAAAAGTTTGTGTACGGCGCCGGGCTTGGACCCGGATTCGATGATGCGAATCTGCTCTCCCTCCCCGTCCGCGCCTGCCATAATATGAGCTTGATTCTTTCCGGCTGTTCCTGGACCGCCCCGCACCCCACCCATTCCGGCGCGCGTACGACCTGCCTTCCAGGCCCGGTGGGTGTCACGTTGGTCCTGATCGCGGCCCTTTTCCTGGCCGGCTGCGACCGCCTTCCCGAAACCTACGCTCCGCCCGAGCAACGCCATCCGCTGGAGGGTTTCAATCCCGGTCCGGAATCGATGATGGTGGAGATGAGCGATCCCGGCGCCAATCCGCGTATCGCGAAGGATGTCTACCCGCTGAGCAATCCGTTCTTCCGCTGGACCGCCCAAAATCCAACGGTCCGGGCGCTTGTAGTCTCCACCGGCAATCTTAGGTTCCTCGCGGATTTTGCGATCTGGGACGATGGATTGAAAACCACCGGGCCAGTGGAGATCGCTTATCTGGTGAACAACCAGGTCCTGGAGAAGGTCTGTTACGAGACGCCCGGCATGAAGCATTTCGAAAAGGTGGTGCCGCCGGCTTGGATTTCGGCGGATTCCGAGGCCACGCTGGCCATGTCCATCGACAAGGTTTACGTCGCGCCACGGGACCACATGAAGTACGGCGTAATTCTGCTGCGTCTAGGATTGAAACCGTGATTCATGCCGTTCCGGCTCTGTTTGGCGCCGCGTTCACGGCGCTAACCGCGTGGTCGCTGGGCATACTGCTGCTGCGCGGGCTGAAGCTGGCGCTGGATCAGTGGGAAGAGCGTTTGCTTGCGTTCATGAGCGGGTCGGCGTGTTTGAGCGCCATCATGTTCGTCTTGAGCGCGCTGCGCTTGGTCTATCACGGAGTTCTGTGGGCACTGGCGCTTGCGATCCTCGCATACGCGGCCTATTCCGGCGTCTTTCGGCCGTCGAAGAAAACCTTCCCGCCGCTTCCCCAAACCTGGCGCTGGATTTTCGGCGTCGGCTTCGCCATTTTTACGTACATCGGGTTCTTCAACGCGCTGGCGCCCGAGCACAGTTCCGACGCCATGGCGTACCACTTGGGCGAAGTCATCCGATACCAGCACGCTCACGGATTCCCGTGGATCACCACGAACGTCTACATGAACCTCTCGCAAGGCATCGAGTTGCTGTATTTCTTCGCCTTCGATTTTGGACGGCACTCGGCGGCCAGCCTTTTGCACTTTGTTTTCCTGGTGACGCTGGCGTTTTTGATCGTCTGCTATGGCAAGCGGATTTCGCGGCCGGAGGTGGGCGCGGCGGCGGCGCTGTTCACCTTCGCCTGCCCGATCGTGCTCGAAGACGCGAGCACGGCCTATATCGACGTCGCGCTCGCGGCATACGTTTTCGCTTTGTTCTACGTGCTTCAGGTCTGGGATGAAAATCGGAATCCGAGGATGCTGGTTCTCATCGGGCTGTTCGCCGGTTTCTGCTACGAGGTCAAGTACACGGCTCTCCTGGCCGTGCCGTATGCCATCGGGTTCGTCGCCTGGAAGCTGTGGCGCGCCCGGCAGCCTGTGCTCCTTCCGGTGCTGGCGGTTTCCGCAATCGCGGTATCGTGCGTGCTGCCGTGGATGGTGAAGGATTGGATCGAGGTGGCCAATCCCGTCTCGCCCCTCGCTAACCGGATTTTCCCCAATCCCTACGTACACGTTTCGTTTGAAGATGGCTGGCGCCGGTCGTTAAGCACGTATGGCCTCAACAGCCGTTGGGAAATTCCACTCCAGATCACGGTGCACGGCGACCAGGTGCAAGGTTTTTTGGGGCCGCTTTTCCTGCTGGCCCCGCTCGGACTGCTGGCGCTGCGTTATCGCCCCGGCCGCCAAGTGCTGCTGGCGGCCGCCATCTTTGCCGCCGCCTATTTTCAAAATATCGGCACGCGCTTCCTGATTCCCGCGGTTCCTCTCGTTTCGGTCGCGCTCGCGCTCGCCATCGCGGAGGTTTCATGGCTGCTGCCCACGGTGGCGGTACTGAACCTGATGCTTTGCCTGCCCTCGGTATACAAACACTACTGCGCGCCGGGCGCGCTGCGGATCGAAAAGGTGCCCGTCCGGGCCGCGTTGCGTTTGGAGCCCGAGGAGCAATATCTCCGGCGGGATCCCGAATATGCCGCGGCCCGCATGATCGGCTCGATCGTTCCTCCCGGCCAGCCGGTCTTCGCCATCAGCCAGGGCGGGCAATCGTATCTGCCGCGCGATCTGCGGATCGGCTACGAAAGCGCCGCGAACGAGGTGCTGCAAGACATTTTGTGGACGCCGCTGGTCCCCGACTATCAGCCCCGGCGCAGATTCGAGTTCGATTTTGCTTCGCGCGAGCTGCGCAAACTGCGCGTGGTCCAGACTGCGAGCCTGCCCGACAACTTCTGGTCCGTGGCGGAGTTGCGCATTTTCAGCGGGGCCAACGAACTACCGCGCAATCCGGTCTGGCGTCTCACTGCACACCCCAACCCCTGGGAGGTGCAGTTGGCGTTCGACAACAGTCCTGTGACGCGGTGGCGAAGCTGGCAGCCGGCGGCGCCGGGGATGTACATCGAAGTCGATTTGGGAAAGCTCGAAAGCGTGAGTGCGGTGGTGGTGGAATCTTCCGACGATGCCGGCGATATCAGAATGAAGCTGGAGGGCGCCGCTGCCTCCGGCGAATGGAGCATGCTTTCCGATGAGCCCGCCGAGTCCCGGCAGGCCATCCGCGCCAGCTTGCGCATGGCAGCCACCGCGGAATTCAAGGCGCGGGGGGTGCATTACCTAGTTGTAAATTCCAGCGATCCGGATGCTGACGATTTCCTCCGCTACCCCAGTTTTTGGGGCTTGACGCTGGTAGGCACTTCCGGCGAAAAGCACCTATATCGCACTCAGTAGCGCCCGCTATGAGCCAATATTACCTAGGCGTCGACGGCGGCCAATCCGGCACCCGGGCGGTGATCGGCGACGAGGCCGGCCGGGTGCTGGGCATTGGCCGCGGGGGTCCCAGCAATTACGCGGGCGCGTCCGAGGGCCCGGGCAGGTTCGTGATCGCCCTTCGCGCCTCCCTGCGCGACGCTTGCCGGCAAGCCGGATTGAATGCCGGCCAGGTGCGATTCGCCAGCGCCTGTCTCGGATTCAGCGGAGGGACCGCGGACAAGGAAGCGACCGTCCGCCAAATTCTCGCGAGCGACCGGATGCTGGTGACTGACGATGCCGCAGTCGCATGGTCGGGCGCGACGGGCGGCAAACCGGGAATCGTGGTGATCGCCGGCAGCGGGTCGATCGCCTTCGGACGTAATGCTGCGGGGCGCACGGCGCGGGTCGGCGGATGGGGCTACCTGTTCGGGGATGAAGGCGGCGCCTTCTGGATGGCCCGCGAAGCGCTGCGGGCGGCGTTGCGCTGGGAGGAAGGCTGGGGCGGCCCCACTTCGCTGCGCGCCCGTTTGCTAGATGCCACCGGTGCGCGAAACATGAACGATCTTCTGCATCGTTGTTATACGGCCGAATTCGGACGGCCACGCGTCGCCCGTTTCGCGCTGCTGGTCAACCAGGCAGCGGAAAGCGGCGACCCTGCGGCGCTCGAAATCTTCGACGCTGCGGCGCGGGAGCTGGTGCTGCTGGCCAAGGCGGTGCGCGGCCAGTTGTTTGCGGACGGCGAAAAACCGGTAATGAGCTACGCCGGCGGTGTGTTCGGCAGCCGAATCCTGAGAGCGCGATTCGGTGAGCGGATGCAGTCAGAAGCAGGAATGCCCGTGACCGCACCAATATACGACGCGGGGCTAGGCGCTCTCATGGAGGCTTATCGCATCGCCGGGCTAGAGCGGCTCGGGATAGACCTTTCGATACAAGGGTACGGTGCCTGAGCAGCGAGCGAGTCAGCCGTTTCCCTATCCACAGCCTAGGGTGAGTTTTCTTCAACCGCTGCCTCGGAAGCTCGATAAGGCGGCTGAGAGCGAACTGCATCAATGGCTTGGGCTTGGCAGGAAGGGAAGAATGGCGAAAGTGATGCTCCGGCGGACTCCACACTTTCTGAGACCCTGGTCGATGAGAATTTCATGACGAACCACGTGGCCGAAATGACGGAGGCCCGGGGCGATGAAGCGATCCGAGCGCATTGTTTGCGCGTGGCGGCCTGGTCCAGCGAGCTGGCGAGCGCGATCGGGCTTTCCGAACCGGATCGGCATTTAGTGGAGCAAGCCGCGCTGGCGCATCACGTCCCCGAAGTTCTGGTGGACGATCATGCTCGGCAGCGATTGCTGGCCGAAATGCATCTGGAAACCAAAGGCGAGCAGCCGATTGTGCCGGAGCAGGTGCAAACCGTTTTGGAGACGCTTTGGGGCCGCCGCCCCATCGCCGATCCTACGATGGGCAAGATTGTCGCGGTGCTGGAGATCAGCGACGATTTCGACCAGTATTTCGAATCCGAGCCTCTGTTCGACGGCGAGCTGACCGATCAATGCATGAACTCCTCGGTGGAGGCCATGATGACCTACTTGCAGGTCACCAGCCGCGCCGATGTGAGCCGGGTGGTGGAACGGCTGCCGGTGTTCCCGCGCGCGGCGCGCGAGGTGGTGCGGCAGGTTTCCAATCCCGAGGTGGGCCCGCGGGAAATGGAGGAAGTGGCTTCGCTCGACCCGGTGCTGGCCGGCCGGCTGATTCAGACCGCGAACTCGGCTTATTACAGCCCCCGGCAGCCGATCGGCAGTATCTTCCACGCGGTTTCCTATATCGGCACCGAAACCGCCCGCCGCGTGCTGCTGGCCGCCGCCATCCGCGGGAATTTTTCCTCGCCCCAGGCGCACCGGATCTGGAACCACAGCCTGGACGTCGCCCAGATCGCCGAACTGGTCGCCATGCACGCCGCGGTGAAGATCGAGCCCGCCCAGGCCTTCCTCGCCGGGCTGATTCACGATCTCG
>JASIGB010000659.1:0-3112 GCA_030045355.1 Bryobacteraceae bacterium | reverse complement strand
TTCGACTTCCTTCTCCACCTGCATCTGGATCTGATCCATGGGGATGTGGCCGGGACCTTCGATCATCACCTGTACGTCGTATTGCCAGGCCTTGCGCGTCAGCTCGCCCAGCGTCTTCAGTTCGGCGAACTGCGCGGCGTCGCTGGCGTCGGCCACGCAGCCGGGGCGCAGGCCATCCCCCAACGAAAAGCTCACGTCGTGCTTCTGGAAAATCTTGCAAATCTCATCGAAGTGCTCGTAGAGGAAATTCTGCTTATGATTCTTGACCATCCATTCGGCTAAGATTGCCCCGCCGCGGCTGACGATGCCGGTGATGCGCTTGGTGGTGAGCGGCACGTACTGCACCAGCACGCCGGCATGGATGGTCATGTAGTCCACGCCCTGCTCGGCCTGCTCCTCGATGACTTCAAGCATCACCTGGATATTCAGATCTTCGACGCGGCGCACGCGCGCGAGCGCTTCATAGATGGGAACCGTGCCCACGGGGATGGGCGATGCGTCGATGATGGCCTTGCGGATACGCGGGATGTCGCCGCCAGTGGACAGATCCATGATGGTGTCGGCGCCGTACTTCACCGAGTAATGCAGCTTCTCGACCTCTTCATCGATGTTGGAGGTGGTGGAGGAGTTGCCGATGTTGGCATTGATCTTGCATTTGGACGCCACGCCGATGCACATCGGCTCCAGGTTGGTGTGGTGGATGTTGGCCGGGATGATCATGCGGCCGCGCGCTACTTCGGAGCGGATCAGCTCCCCGGTCACCTGCTCGCGCTTGGCGACGTATTCCATCTCCTGAGTGATGACGCCCTGACGCGCATAGTGTATCTGCGTCCGGATGGGATCGTTTAATCGGGGGGTAATCCATGGGCTGCGCATACCGGCATTTTAGCGCAGTCCTTGTAATACGACTGTCACCGGCGTTAAGAGATCAGCTCCCAATAGCTCACGCGGCCAAAGGGCGTCACGATCACTACCTTCTGGAACGTGCCGCGGCTGTCGGTGTAGGTGGCGCCATTCGGATAATCGTCGCCGGGAACTGGGGTGTAGATGCTGCCGATGGTCTGGACGCCTACAGGATCGGACGGCGCGGGGGTGGGCGGCGTGGCCGCCGGCGGCGTGGGAGGCGCGTAGGACGGATACCACACCTGAAGAAGAGCCGCGACATTTGCGCCCGGTGCGGTGAGTTCCGCCATCGGAGGCACGATGATGGAGCCGGGAGGCGGCGCGGCCGGGTTGTAGGCCTGGCCGTTCCATTGCAGGTTCGGCGCGACGGTAATCGGCGGCTGCAGGGCCGAGGGCACCCAGGTATAGCCGTACTGCGCGCGCATAGTCATCACCAGGTACGCATCCCAGGCCCACACCATGATCGGGACATCGACGATGAACCCGCTGGTGGCAAGCGTCGCGGCTTGGCCGGCGCGCTCGGAGGGATCGATGGTTTGCAGCGCCTGGATCTCGGGCGGCTGGGAGGCCCAGTAAGCTTGGTCGAACTGCTGTTGCGTGGTCTGGGATGTTGTAGGGGACATGCTGGCCGCACACTAGCAGCCGGACGCGCGGCCGCGGGGGATGCGATCGGGCAAACCGCTGAAAAGCGGAAGAACATATGTGCGCGATGGCGGTTACCGCGCGGGTTGGAGGTTAATGAAACAGGAAGCGCCGCCGGGGTCGCAGCGCATCAGCCAATAAGACCGGCCGTGCGTGGCGCGGATCAGGTCAATGAGTACATTTCGGGCCGGTTCGTCTTGAGCGCCGTACCAGATTTTCTCCAGACCCCAGGGGACGCCGCCGACAAACGGTTGACAACAATCGATGCGCGCGCCGGTTTGCTTGGACAGTTCCTTGGCCAAAAGTTTGGCATGCTCCAGCACCATTCGCATTCCCATTGGGATACTGATGCGGCGATCCAGCACGGGAATCGCGGCCGCGCGTGTGCCAACCAGCGTTCGCATTCCGTCGTCTTCGTCCAGCCGGTAGGAGAGCTCCAAGCGTATGTTGGCGCTCGTGCGGAGATCTTCGATGAGCGCCCGTACGTCTTGGGGCTGGCCGCCCGGGTTCGTGCGAAAGCTCACTTCGAGCGATTGGCCAGCCGATACGAGAACGCTGGGGAGCGGATCTTCCACGTTCACCAGGACGCCGAACTGCTCGGCCAAGGTGATCGCCGCCGCGTCCACCGGGCGCGGGCGATCCTCGACAATGAGCCGCGCTTGGCCGCCTGCGCGCTCGATGCGTCCGGCCTCGGGATTCTGCGCGGCTACGACGGCGCAAGCGGCAAATACAGCGAGAGCGCGCATATTTCTAAAGACACCTCTGGTACGTTGATAGTTCCGATGGCGAAAGCCGCACATCTTGAGCGCCGGCAGATCCGCGTCCGCGGCATCGTGCAGGGCGTGGGATTCCGGCCGTTCGTGTACAACCTGGCGCGATCGCTGCAGCTTGCAGGCTACGTGCTGAATTCGACCGCCGGAGTGACGATCGAGCTCGAAGGCGCGCCCGAACGGATCGAGCGATTCGTGCGCGAATTGCGCGAAAATCCTCCGCCGCTCGCGCAAATCGAGGACATCGCGGTCGAGAATTTAGTGCCCGCTGGATTGAGCGGCTTCGTGATCCGTGAAAGCGTGGATGAGCCCGGCGAACTGGTCCCGGTGTCGCCGGACGTATCCACGTGCGCCGATTGCTCGCGCGAATTGCAGGACCCGGCCAATCGACGATACGGATATCCATTCACCAACTGCACCAATTGCGGGCCGCGCTACACGATCACGCGCGCCATCCCCTACGATCGCCCGCTCACCACCATGGCGTGCTTCCCGATGTGCGAGCAATGCCTGCGCGAGTACGAAGACCCTGCCGATCGCCGATTTCACGCCCAGCCCAATGCCTGCCCGGTTTGCGGACCGCAGCTCTCGCGCCCCATTGCCGAGATCCAGCGGCTGCTGCACGAGGGCCAGATCGTCGCGATCAAAGGACTGGGCGGCTTTCACCTGGTTTGCGATCCGTTCAACGACGCGGCGGTCCGGCTGCTGCGCGAGCGCAAGAAGCGCAGCGACAAACCATTCGCGCTGATGGTCCCCGATGCCGCGGCCGCCGAAAAATTCTGCTTCGTTTCCGAGGC
>JASIGB010000658.1:0-7465 GCA_030045355.1 Bryobacteraceae bacterium | reverse complement strand
GTTAAAATCGATCTTCAGCCTCATGCCACTCGCTCCCGGCAGCCAGTTGGGCCCCTATGAAATCCTTGCGCCTCTTGGAGCCGGCGGAATGGGCGAAGTGTGGAAGGCTCGCGACACGCGCCTCAACCGCGTGGTGGCCATCAAGCAGCTCAAAGGCGACCAGAGCGAACGATTTGAGCTGGAAGCACGGGCGATTGCGGCGCTGAATCATCCGCATATTTGCCAGATTTACGACGTTGGTCCGGATTACCTGGTGCTGGAGTTCGTCGCAGGGGCGCCGCTTCAGGGCCCCCTGTCCAGCGAACAAGCTTTGCCGCTTGCGCTGCAGATTGCGAGTGCGCTCGAAGCCGCTCACAAGCGGGGCATTCTGCATCGCGATTTGAAACCGGCCAACGTGATGGTGACGGAGAGCGGCGCGAAATTGCTGGACTTCGGGCTGGCGAAGCTGACGGCGGATACCGATACCGACGCCACTCGCACGGTCCAAGGGACGTTGCTCGGGACGGCTGCGTACATGTCCCCGGAGCAGGCGCAGGGCAAGGCCGCAGACGTGCGCTCCGATGTCTTCAGCTTTGGCGCTATCCTTTATGAGCTCCTCTCGGGCCGGCGTGCGTTTCCGGGCGATTCCATTGTCGACGTGCTGAGCGCGGTGACGCGTGACGAGCCGGCCCCACTGCCTGCCTCGGGCCTGGCGCGGGTCGCGATGCGCTGCCTGCGAAAGACGCCGGCCGATCGCTACCAAAGCATGCCCGAAGTTCGTGCGGCGCTGGAACAGAGCTCCGCGCGAAATGAAGGCGAACCTGCTTCGATTGCGGTGCTGCCCTTCACCAATATGAGCCGGGACGCCGATGACGAATACTTCAGCGACGGTCTGGCGGAGGAAGTGATTAACGCCCTGGTGAAAGTGCCCGGCCTGAAGGTGACCGCCCGCACCTCCGCCTTCGCGTTCAAAGGGCAGAACACGGACATTCGCAAGATCGCCGAAACTCTCGGCGTCACCAACGTGCTCGAAGGTAGCGTGCGGCGGGCGGGCAACCGGCTGCGCGTCACGGCCCAGTTGATCCAGGCCGCCGATGGCATGCATCTGTGGTCCGAGCGCTATGACCGGCAGATGGAGGACGTGTTCGTGATTCAGGATGAAATCGCGGCCGCCATCGCCGGGGAGCTGAAGCTGCGATTTGTGCGCGACACCCGGCCGCGCCGCCAACCCAATCTGCGAGCGTATGAAGCGTATCTGCGCTACCGCCAGTTCCAGTGGGGTTTCACGCCGGAGTCGCTGCGGCGGAGCCGGGAGTGCCTGGAACAAGCCATCGCACTCGACCCGGAGTACGCACTGCCCTACGTGGGGCTGGCCGATCACCATACAGCCCACTCCTGGGCCGGCCTGCCCTCGGATGAGTGTCTGCGGCGCGCGCGCGATTTCGATCTGCGCGCCCTGGAACTCGATCCCGAGTTACCCGAAGCACACGCCCAACTCGGAATTGTAGCGGGACTATATGAACGCAATTGGGAAGAAGCCAAGCGGCGCTTTCGCATAGCGATGTCCAGCGAGCCCGTCCACTGGCACGTCCGCGCCTGGTACTCCTGCTTTCATTTGCAACCTTTAGGTCTGGTTGCGGAAGCGCGGCGCCAAATGGAACGGGTGTTGGAGGATAATCCGCTCAGTCAGATCTGCTATCTATGTTTTGCCGCGCCATTGGAGGCCCTGGGGCTGGAGGCAGAGGCGGGCGCCGCTTGGAAGCGCTGCGTCGAATTGGATCCGGAATTCTGGTTAGGCTGGATATCCTTGTCCATGCATCACTCGGTCTACAGAAGGCACGCTGAGGGCCGCCAACACGCGGAAAAGGCATTCTCTTTGTTTCCCGACTCCCCCTACGTCATCGGCGCGCTAGCCGGCGCTCTGAAAAACACCGGGGAGACGGCGCGAGCGCGCGAGTTGCTCAGCCGCCCACCCATCGATCCCGCTGGAGTACCCGTAATCCACGCTTACTATCACCTGGCGAGCGGCAATATGGATGAAGCTGTGAGCTGGTTCAGCAAGGCTGCCGAGAGGAACTTCCAGCCCGTCTCGAGCTTCCTGGTCCGTCCGTATGAGAAGTTCCTGTCGAAATCCCCGGCATGGCCGGCGCTGCTCGCGCAGCTCGGCTTGGAGCCGGCGGTCACTGACTGAGTCCATACGGATACAATGAATGGCTGTGCGCGGCGCTTTCATCCTCCTCGCTCTTCTGGCACCTCTGGCTTTTTCGCAGACAAATAACACCACCTCGGGCGAATTTATCGTCGACCCGCCCACGCTGGTCTCTCTCGGCTTCGCCTGGAAAATCACGGGCGACGACAATCGCAACGCGCGCGTCGATGTCAGCTATCGCAAGAAGGGCGAGCGCGAATGGCGCCAGGGTCTGCCGATGCTGCGCCTGCAGGGGGAACATGTGTCCGGCGGCACACCGCGCGACGGCGCGAGAGCGTTTTACACCTTCGTCGCTCCCAACATGTTCGCCGGCAGCATCCTGAACCTCGAGCCGGGCACCGAATACGAATGCCGCTTCGTGCTTTCCGATCCCGACGGCGTGAAAGGCAAAGCGGAGAGAACGGCCACGGTGCGTACGCGCGAGGAGCCCATGCCCGCTTCCGGCGGCCACGTCTATCATGTCTATCCGTTCGGTTACCAGGGCGCCAAGCAGCAACCCGCTTTCACCGGACTCCTGGCCGCGTATTACATGGGCTCGGACCAATCCGATCACTCCAACGTCATGCCGCCGCGCGTCCAGCCCGGCGACATCATCCTGGTCCACGCCGGCATCTACAAAGACAGCCGCTTCAACTACGGCGGCTTCGATCGCAACATCCCCGCCTTGGGCACTCCCTTCGACGGCACGTATTATCTGACCCAGAACGGCACGCCGGACAAACCCATCGTCATCAAAGCCGCGGGCGACGGCGAAGTGGTTTTCGACGGCGACGGCTGCCAGAACCTCTTCAACCTGATGGCCGGGAATTACAACTATTTCGAGGGCATCACCGTTCGCAATACGAATGTCGCGTTCCTGCTCGGCATCAAGAATATCGCTGGTGCGAGCGGATTCACGCTGAAGCATTCGCGCCTGGAAAACATCGGCCGCGGCATCCAGGACGATTGGTCCGGCTCCAAGAATTTCTACATCGCCGACAACATCTTCATTGGCCGCCACGATCCGAACCACTTGCAAAGTTGGACCGACAACGCCATTTGGGCGAAATTTCCCGGTTTTCCGACGCTGATCACGTCCGAATATGCGGTCAAAGTTTACGGGCAAGGCCACGTCGTTGCCTACAACTACGCCGCCAACTGGCACGACGGCATCGATATCGCCACCTACGGTGATCCCGACGGCACGCCCAATCCGATCCCTGAACGCTTCCCGTCCTCCATCGACTTTTATGGCAACGATTTCTCCAACATGGCCGACAACTGCATCGAAGCCGACGGCGGGGCGCGCAACATTCGCGTCTTTGAAAATCGCTGCTTCAATTCAGCGCAGGGCTCGTTCAGCGCGCAGCCCATCTTTGGCGGCCCCGTGTACTTCTACCGCAATCTCGTCTATAACGGCGTCACCGGCGGACCGCTGAAGTTCATCGACACGCCCGCGGGTGTGCTGGTTTATCAGAACACGTTCATCGGCCAGGGCCGGCTGATGCGTCCCGCCTCGAATGTACATTTCGTGAACAATTTGTTTTTGGGCGACGGCTGGCTGGACCCGGTCCTCAACCTGACCACCTACACGAATTATTCGACCTCGGATTACAACGGCTTTCGCCCCAATCCCAACGTCGCGGACGCGTTCGAATGGAATTCCCCGCCCTTCGATGTCGCCGCCGATTACGAGCACAATCCTGTCACGCGCCACTTCAAAACGCTGGAGGAATATCGCGCGGCCACGCACCAGGAGCAGCACAGCGTCCTCGTGGATTACGACACGTTCGTCAACGTCCGCATCCCCGACAAATCCGACCCGCAGCATCTTTACAACCCCGCGGATTTCGATTTTCGTCTGAAGCCTGGCTCGCCCGCCGTCGATGCGGGCACGGTCCTTCCTTCCATCACGGATAACTTTACCGGGCGCGCGCCCGATCTCGGCGCTTACGAACTGGACCGTCCGTTACCGCACTACGGTCCGCGTCAATAGGTCCCAGTCACCTTATCCCAATCAGCGGCACCCATCCGCCGGAAAAATTCCTTGGGTGCGACGTCCGCCACCGGCATCGGATGGCGCCGCGTCGTTTTCAACTCACCCAACATCCGGTCGCACACGCCGACAACGGCATTGAACAGCAGCGTGGGCAGAATCGCGAGCTTGTAGCCCATGGTCTGCGCTTCGTCCAGCGTGATGCCGGGCGTCTTCCCGCGCCACACCATGTTGAGCAGACACGCGCCGCGCACCAATCGCGGTACCGCCGCGGCTTCCTCCATGGACTGCGGCGCTTCCACGAACGCCACGTCCGCGCCCGCATCGAACGACGCATTCGCCCTCCGCACCGCCTCCTCGAGGCCTAACACAGCGCGCGCATCCGTGCGCGCAATAATCACGAAATCACGATCGCGCTTGGCCGCAACCGCCGCGCGAATTTTCGTGATGTATTCCTCCAGCGGCAGAATGGTCTTGTTGTCCAGGTGCCCGCACTTCTTCGGAAATCCCTGATCCTCGATGTGAATCCCCGCCACGCCGCGCTGCTCGTACTCGCGCACCGTCCGCGTCACGTTCAGCTCGTTGCCGTAGCCGGTGTCGGCATCGGCGATCACAGGCACTTTCACCGCCGCCGCGATTCGCCCCGCGTTCTCCACCATCTCGGTCATTGTCACCAGCCCATAATCTGGATATCCCAACGAAGCCGCCGTTCCCGCGCCCGTCATGTACACCGCGCTGAACCCGGCTTGCTCGATCATGCGCGCCGTGATGCAGTCATACCCTCCGGGCGCTGCAAGGATGCCGTCCGCGCGCAGCAACGCCCGCAGTTCGCTTGCTCTCGTCATTTCCATATTCTCGCGCGGACCAGCACGGACTGCGATACAGTAGCCAACAATGCTGCCGCGCCTGTTGGCCATGGCGGTTTTCCCCGCTCTGCTTTGCGCCCAATGGCCCGCCTTCAAAACGCCCAACGCGCCCCGTTTACCGAACGGCCAAGTAGATTTCAATGCACCCGCTCCCAAAACACCCGACGGCCATCCCGATCTATCCGGCGTCTGGGCCGGCGGCCGGATTCCCGGCGCGCCACCGCCCGCTTCCAACTTCGCGTTCGCCCAAACCGGCAAATCCGCCGGTCCACGACCGTTTCAGGATCTCCCGTCGATCTTTCCCGGCGGCCTGCCGCTCCAGCCCTGGGCCGCCAAGCTCCGCGCCGAGCGCGTGGCCAACAACAGCAAGGATCATCCGGATGCGCACTGCCTGCCGATTCATCCGGTTCAGCTTCACAGCCATCCGCAAGCGCGCAAAATCGTCCAGACGCCGGCCGAGGTGCTGATCATGTACGAAGCCAACAACGGCCTCCGCCAGATCTTCACCGACGGCCGGCCGCTCCCCCATGACGATCCCGACCCGTGGTGGTTCGGTTATTCCATCGGCCACTGGGACGGCGACACACTGGTGGCTGAAACCACCGGCTTCAAGGACAACAGTTGGCTCGACGAACAGGGCACGCCGGGGTCAAGCGCCCTGAAGCTGACCGAGCGCTTCCGCCGCCTGAATTACGGGACGCTCGAGATCGGAATCAACGTCGACGATCCCAAAACATTCACCCGCCCCTGGAGTTTCACGCTCCAGCAGCGCCTGATGCCCGATACAGATTTGATCGAATTTGTTTGTTTGGAAGACAACACCAGCCTGAAGCATTTGGTGGGAAAATAACCGAAACAGAGCCGCGACCGTAAGGGAGCGGTCCAAATTGAGATTGAAAGGAACCCGCATGCGCAACAAGCTCACTTCTCTCGCAGTTTTTGCCGCCGGCATCGCCGTTGGAGCTTTCCTCATGCTGCCCGGCCGCGCCCAGACCCCGCCCGTCTCCGGCCTGCGCCTCAATCACGTCGGAATCTATGTCAAGGATTTCGATGAATCCATGCGCTTCTACACCCAGACCATGGGCTTTCACGAAGCCTTCACCATCCGCAACCCCGAGGGCAAGCCCGTTTTGGCCTATCTGCAAATCACGCGCGACACGTTTCTTGAAATTGCGCCGGCCTCCGCCGAACGCCCCATGGGCCTGAGCCACATCGGGATCTGGCCGCAGGATCTTGCCGCCACCGTCACGGCTTTACGTGGGCACGGCCTCCAGGTCGCCGACCCTCGTACCGGTTCCACCAAAACCAGCATCACCAGCATCACCGATCCGAACGGCGTCCGCCTGGAGCTGGTCGATTTTCTGCCAGGCTCGTTGCCGAAAAAAGCAATGGACGAATGGAAGGAATAGCCGCCCGCGCTGTTGCGGTGGGAATCGCGGCCGTCGCACTCGCCGCAGCCTCGGCCTACGCCGAGCTCGCCCACGCCGAACTGAATGACCGCGTCTCGCCCCCGCTCGAGCACCCCGCCATCGAGTATTTCAATTACCTCAAGCACCCCGCGCAGGACCCCGTCGCGCACCTCAAGCAGCAACTCGAAGACGGCAAAGCCCAGCTTCGGTTCGATGCGGTGAATGGCTATTTGCCATCCGTCCTCGAAGCCCTCCTTGTCCCCGCCGAATCGCAACTCTCCGTCTTCTCCAAAACCAGTTTGCAGATTGACCGCATCGAGCCGTCCAATCCCCGCACCATTTTCTTTAATGACTCCGTCGCCGTGGCTTGGGTCCGCGGCGGTTTCATGGAACTCGCCGCGCTCGACCCTTCCGAGGGCGTCCATTTCTATACGCTCGAGCAGCAGCACGTCGCGCACCCCAGCTTCGTTCGCCGCGACGATTGCCTGCGCTGCCACCGCTCCGACATGAGCCTCGGCGTCCCCGGCTACATTGTACGCAGCTTCTTCACCCTCCCCGACGGCCGTCCCGAGCTCATCCTGGGCGGATTCGCTACCGACGATCGCAGTCCCTTTGAAGAACGCTGGGGCGGATGGTACGTCACCGGCTCCATCGAGCACGCGCATCACATGGGTAATGCCGTGCTCGCCGATCCCGATAATCCGGACTCATTGACCGCTCTTCACGACCCCGGCGCGGCCTCGGACATCGTCGCGCTCCTGGTCTTCGATCACCAGATGCACATGGCCAACCTGATCACGCGCGTCGGCTGGGAGGTCCGATGCGCGCTATACGATCGCATGCCACCGCACGAATTCAAGACGCTGCTGCGCCAATCCGCCGAGGAGTTGGTCGATTATCTGCTCTTCATCGACGAAGCGCCGCTGCCCGGCCCCGTCCACACTTCCGGCGCATTCGCTCAAAACTTCGCTGACAGATTTGCCACGCGAGGCCCGCGCGACAGCCGTGGCCGGTCCTTGCGCGATTT
>JASIGB010000657.1:0-10541 GCA_030045355.1 Bryobacteraceae bacterium | reverse complement strand
ATCTGGATGTAGTCCGCGCCCGCCTTCACCAGCGCCTTCAGCTCCATGTTCATCACTTTGGCGATGTCGGTGGCGAGCGCTTCCTCGCTCGGATAATACTGATTGCGGATGCGCTTGCTCAGGCAATGCGGACCGGTGACGCAGAACTTGGTGCGGCGCTCGGTAAAAGTTTTCAGGAACTGGAAATCGGGCGTCAGCCCGAGCGACGCCATGGGCAGCTTGCCCTGCACCACGCTGTCGTAGAAATCGTAATAAAACTTCTTGGATGTGCGGTCAATCTGCACGCCCGGCAGCCGTTCGACGAAATAATCCACCATGTTGTCGCGGCGCGGCTCACCGTCGGTGACGATGTCCAGGCCGGCGATTTCCTGGTCCTTGATCGCGGCCTTGGCTGCCGCGTCATAGATCTCATCCAGATCGTGACGGCTGATCCGCCGGGCGAAATATTCGGTCTTCAGGCGCTCCAGCCAGCCCGGCATGGCGTAGCTGCCGACCATCGTTACAGGGAGAGTGGGATTCATTTTTCGATTATCGTCGGGCGCCTCTTTACTCCCGGCGCGTGGTGTAGAGAATGGACGTGCGCGATCCTTTTCGATAGTGGAAGGGGGCGAAACGGACATCATAACCTGCTCTTTCTGCTACCTCTTTCAGTAAAGCACCATTGACCCAGTTCAGCAGGGAGCCGTCCAGCTTGCCCGGCCCGTAGAAGCCCAGCCGGTATTGATCCAGATCAGTGACGAAAATATCCATCACCTGCAAATAGCCGCGCGGATGCAGCAGGGGCAGCGTGTTCAAGAAGCTGGAGAGCGCGCCGGAGCTCAGGTGAAAACGAAAATCGGTGGGCGCATCCTTGAGGATGTCTTCGAGTTTCGAGGCGTCTAGACCCTGAGGGAAGGGAAAATCGGGGAGATCCTCCACCAGCACCAGGCGTTCTTCGAGGCGCGCCGCGCCCCATACCTCCATCCAGAACGCGACGCCGCGCGCCGGATCGCCCAGGAATTCGGGGCTGCCCGAAAGCATGCGGTTCACGGTGTTTCGTATCTTGTCCGGCGGGACGTCGAAGTCTTTCGAGAGCCGCACTACGTCGGCCATCGGAAGATACAGGCGCACCTGAACGAAATACAGCTTGCCGTCGCGGCGGACCACTTCCTCGTCCGGTAGGTTGTCGTAGACGTTGGTCGAGTGCACCTGCATGATTTTGTGGCGCAGGAACGAGAGCGTCTTCAGCGGATTCGTTGCGTCGAGCACCAGGAAGCTGCACAGGTCGGCATGTTCTTCCACCGCCGGACGCGACATGTCGAGCGTGGCGAGCGAATAATCGCCCAACAGGACCCGCAGCTTGGGATAGTAGCTGGTTCCGCGCTCGCGATCCAATTCGCGGAACTTGGTCAGCCAGATCCCGCAGCGCACGCCAGTGCCGACGCCGATTTCGAGCAGGAAAATTTCGGGCGGAAGCTGATTGCGGGATTCGAGCTCGTGCAGCAGTTCCCAGAACTCGACGACACTGTCGGCGATTGCTTCGGGATTGTGGCCGTCGGAGGCGCCGCCGGGCAGCGCCTTCTCGTAGCCTTTGCCGCTAGCGATTTCCCAATCGTGCAGCCGGGTCCAGTAGAGCTTGTTGAAATCCCAGACGATGCTCGAACGCATGGAGCGGAAATCCTCGAGCGGCAGGCGGTCCTGATTCTGCGGCTCAGGCGCATTGCTGTGGGCGAGCGCGCGCAGCAGCGCGCCGCGCAAGCAGCCGGGCACCACCTGGCGCACGTCCACATGGATGTCCATAATGGGCACCTGCTGGCCGCTTTCGTTATAGCCGTGCGTGGCGATCACGACGTCGCGAAAGTTCTGCTTGTACTGGATCCAATCGAGCTCGATTTGAAGGCGCGCGAACTGGGACTTCTCGATGGCGCCTTCCTCCAAGAGCGCGTAGACCGTTCCGATGACATCCTGGGCGCTGGTGGCGGCCGACTTGCCTTGGAGGTGGTTCAGTTTGACGATCATGTTTCGTGCTGGGGCGTATAAATTTCCGTGTAGCGCCACACTGCATGCATTCTGCGGGTGGCTTCGCCATTTTATCGCATCCAGCCACGGCCGTCGCACCGGGAAAGTACCAGATGGCTTCGCTGCCATGCATTACTGGGTTAGCGTTTCCTTTGTGAACAGAGCGACGCGCGCCTCAGTGGCGGACGGCCAGGTAATAGTAGGTCCAGACAAAGATCAGGCCCGCGACGCAGAGCGCGAGCATGAACAGCTTGCGGGCGAGGGAGGGTTGGTACCCGCGCGGCTTGTCGGGATCGGGTTCCGAGCTCATGGTGCGATTTCAGTATAGCGTGCGCTAGCGGGAGGGGACCCCGCAGAAATGGCGGATCGGCGGAAAGCAGTCTGAGAACTTGCTGTTCCCTCATGCGATTTCTGTTGGCCGTCAATGCCACAACTGGCCGAATGGCGTCGTTCGGGTCTGGATTATGCCAAAGACAATAGGTCTAGCGCTCACCCAAACCGGCCGAAAGTTCACGGCTCAACCAAGCTCGCGCCGCCCGCCATTGCCGGTCGACCGTTCGCGGGGCTACGCCGCTGATTTCGGCGATCTCATCGATGGAGAGTCCCCCAAAGAAACGCATCTCGACGATCCGGGCCCGGACAGGATCTAATTGTTCCAGCCGCTCGAAGGCCTGGTGGACGTCCAGAAACTGCGCAGGATGCTCCAGTGCGACCAGCAAAGCGCTATCCAAAGGAACAGTCACGCGATCACCTCCGCGCTTTTCCGCTCGTGCGGCCCGCGCATGATCGATTAAGATGCGGCGCATGAGGCGTGAAGTGAGCCCGTAGAAGTGGGATCTGTTTTCCAAATTCCACTCTCGTTGATCGACCAGCCGTAGCCACGCTTCATGAACTAAAGCGGTGGCTTGCAACGTGTGGCCGGGGCGCTCCCGGCGCATACAGGCCGACGCGAGGCGGCGCAGTTCATCGTAAACCAGCGGCACGAGTTGATCGCCAGCGTTTTTGTCGCCGTCGTTCAGCCGGTGTAGTAGTTGGGTGACTTCCCCTTGCGCCGGCTGCATAACTTATAACCGTTTTGCCGTATAATCTGAGAACCCACGCGGCAAAGCAGAATCTGGGAGGCTTGCTATGACTCCGGAGCGGTGGCAGCAGATCGCCGATGCGATCGAGGCAGCGCTGGAAGTCGAAACCGAACAGCGCGGCGCGTTTCTGGATCATCTAAGCACCAGCGACCCCACGCCGCGGCGCGAAGTGGAGTCCCTGTTGGCCGAAGACGCGCTCCAGGCCAATTCTCCTCCCGTTTTCATGGGCACGATGACGCTGGCCGGTAAGCGAATCGGCGCGTACCAGATCGTGGATGTCCTCGGCGAAGGGGGCATGGGAGTCGTTTACGAAGCCGAGCAGGAACAACCCCGCCGCGCCGTGGCCCTGAAAGTACTCAAGCCGGGGCTGGCAAGTCCGGAGCTGCTGCGGCGATTCGAGGGCGAATCAGAGGCGCTGGCGCGGCTGCATCATCCCGGCATTGCCCAAATCTATGCAGCCGGAACGGCGGAAACAAGTTTGGGGCCGCAGCCGTTTTTTGCGATGGAACTCGTCCGTGGCGCGCCGCTGCGGGAGTACGCACAGTCGCATCATCTCAATACGCGCGAACGCCTGGAACTCATCGCAAGAGTGTGCGATGCGGTGGAACATGCGCACCAGCGCGGCATCATCCATCGCGACTTGAAGCCGAGCAACATTCTGATCGAGGAAGACGGCCAACCCAAGATCCTGGATTTCGGCGTGGCACGGGTTACCGACAGCGACGTGCAAGCCACCCGCCAGACCGATGTTGGGCAGTTGATCGGAACGCTGGCATATATGAGTCCTGAGCAGGTGCTGGCCGATCCGCTAGAACTGGACACCCGCAGCGATGTGTATGCGATTGGAGTGATCCTTTATGAACTTCTGGCCGACAAGTTGCCCCATCAGTTGAGCAACAAACTTCATGAAGCGGTGCGTACCATCCGTGAGGAAGACCCGGCGCGGCTAAGTTCCATGAACCGTGCGTATCGCGGGGATGTGGAGACGATCGTAGCCAAGGCCCTGGAAAAGGATAAGGGCCGGCGTTATAGCTCGGCGGTCGCACTGGCGACCGATATCCGGCGGTACTTGGCCGACGAACCGATCATGGCGCGTCCGGCGAGCACGATTTACCAACTGCGGAAGTTCGCGCGCCGGCACAAAGCGCTGGTCACAGCGACGGCGACCGTGTTCGCAGTACTGGTGGCGGGCGTGGTGGTGAGCACGAGGGAAGCGTTGCGGGCGCGGCGGGCGGAGCAAACGTCGCAGGCAGTGAACGACTTCTTGCAAAACGATTTGCTGGCGCAGGCGAGCGCCAGCACGCAAGCGTCCCCTAGCACAAAGCCTGACCCGGACCTGAAGGTGCGTACGGCGTTGGACCGGGCGGCAGCGAGGATTGGAGGGAAGTTCGAGAAGCAACCGGAGGTGGAAGCGGCAATTAGAGAAACGATCGGGCAGACCTACAGGGATGTGGGATCGTACTCGGAGGCGCACCAACAATTGGGGCGCGCGTTGGATCTATATCGCCGATCGCTGGGGGAGGACGATCAAAAGACGCTCAGAGCGTTGGACAGGCTTGCGTTTCTTGATACTCTCCAGGGCAGATACGCCGAGTCTGAGGCACTTGGGACGCGGGCCGTGGCCACCATGCGCCAGGTACTTGGTGCGGAGCATCCCGATACTTTAGGCGCAATGAACGATCTGGCCGTCGTCTACAGCGATGAAGGCAAATTCTTGAAGGCAGAGGCGGTTCTCAATGAAATCCTCAAGATCCAGCGCCGCGTCCTCGGGCCGAAGCATCGCACCACCTTGAGGGACATGGTCAATTTGGCCTCCGTCTATTGGAGTCAGGGGAGGTATGCGCAGGCGGAGGCTCTCCAAAGCCAGACATTGGAGCTCCAGCGCCATGTCTTAGGCCCCGAACATCCCGAAACATTGATCTCGATGAGCAATCTGGGCGGGATCTACTTCGACGAGGGAAAGTACGCAGGAGCCGAGGCGCTCGACCGGCAAGTGCTCGACGTCCGCCGCCGCCTCCTCGGCCCGGAGCACCTCGACACACTGATGTCAATGACGAATCTGGCCAACGTCTACGGCATCCAGGGCAAGTATGAACAGGCCGAAGCCCTCGAGAGACAAACCCTCGATATCGAGCGCCGCGTCTTAGGTCCCGAACACCCCAACACACTGCTCTCCATGTGCAACTTGGCCTATACGTATGAGTTTCGCGGTAACTATGGGCCCGCAGAAGCGCTGTTCAACCAGACCCTGGAGATCAGCGGACGCGTGTTGGGGTCCGAGCATCCCAGCACGCTCGCTTGCCTCTCGGATTTCGCATCCATGTACCAGCGCCAGGGGAATTATCGCTTGGCCGAAACCCACGCCGAGCAAGCCCTGCTCGGTCTCCGTCGCAGCTTAGGTCCCCAACACCCCGATACGATCACCGCAATGGCCGATCTTGCGCTAGCCTACCTCTCGCAACGGAGGTTCATCGAAGCCGAGCCGCTCGCGCGCGAGGTCTTGGAGTTTAACCAGCAGAAGCAGCCAGACGATTGGCAGCGATTCCGCGCCGAAAGCCTGCTGGGCGCCAGCCTAGCTGGACAAAAAAAATTCACGGAAGCCGAACCCCTGCTCCTGGAAGGCTACAACGGCATGCTGGCGCGAGAAGAGCGCATCGATGTACCGGATTGGTACCACATCGATCGCGCCCACCAATGGCTGGTGCAGCTCTATCAGGCTTGGGGCAAGCCCGAGAAAGCCGCCGAATGGCGGAGGAAAACGCCTGCCGCCAAGCAGCCGTCCACGAACTAAAGCCTCCCAGTACCTATAGCTCGCGAGTTCCGCAAAATACTTGGCCTCGTTCGTTTCTTCTTTACGCTAATCCCAAGTGAAAGGCAAAAAGGTTCGCATTCTCAAGATCGCCGAACCGGAGGAGAAAAAACATGACCACGAAAACCACGATCTCTACCATTGCCGCCGCCCTGACTTCTTTGGCGGCGATGGCCCTAGCACAAGGCAACAAGCCCGCAGCCCGCGGCTTTCAAGTTCCCGCGGAGGATCAGGCCCTGACAGCGAGCTATTGGACGGCCGACCGGCTGGCAAATTCCAAGCCAATGCCACTCCCGCAGATTGATCCAGCCACACCCGCCGCGCAAACTGCCAGTGAGAATAAACCAGACAATTCTTCCGCTCCAGCAACACTTCGCGTTCTGCCCGGGACTCCACCCTCCATCCCCGCACAAAGCGAGTCTGTGACCGCCAAAGCAACATTAGGAAATTCCGAGTCGGCTCCCACCACGTCACAACCCGCGCAGGCGACAGTATCGAACTTCTCGTACGAGTTCCCGTTCAATAACTATCGGGTCCCGAACGTGAACATGTATCCGTACTCGGCGGTGGGGAGGCTGTTTTTCGTTGTACCCCCTGGTGCGAGCGTCGAAGCGGGTGGGCACTATTGCACGGCATCGGTGTTCTACGACAGTCACACGCTTCTCACGGCGCGCCATTGCATGTACGACTATCCGAGCGGGCAGGTTTTTTCCAACTTCATCTTCTTCCCTGCTTACATCGACGGTCCCAACCCGGCCTATAACAACGGATGGACCGTGCGGAATCTTTGGACATGGGTCAGCAATGCATCGACTATGGATTTCGACATCGGGTTTCTGCAACTGAACGATGCCGCGGGCTACGGCTGTAACGGAAGCAGTGGCACGCCGCCCATTTGGTCCTACACCGGTTCGCTCGGTGTATGGATTTTTGGCAACGTGTCTCAGTACGCCACGATCATGGAAAACGTGTTGGCGTATCCTGACGCTTCGCCATTCAACGGTGAGTACATGTTTCAGGATGAAGCGATCGTTGGCGCGACGAACCCGCTTGGAACTACCAATATCGTCGAACTTGGCAATCCACAAACAGACGGCGCGGGCGGCGGGCCTTGGATTGTTGGCCTGAATCCCAACGGCGCCTCGAATGGCACGAATAACACGCTCAACGCCAACAACATCATCACTGGCCTCAATTCGTTTAAGTGGACGGACCCCAACCAACCCCTGGCGATAAACGGCCCAGCATTCCTCACTTACAACGTTTGGAATCTCTACACCGGCTATAGCCAGCTCCCCTGTTACTAGCCGAATCACGGGCACGGGACGAGAGAAACGCCAAGATCGATCGTCCCGTAGCGTCACGACCGATGATGGAAGGGCTTCGCCATGTCACAGCCCCTGCAAAAACGGGTTTCGCCGCCGCTCGCGGCCGATGGTGGTGTTGGCGCCGTGACCGGGAATCACCACCACGGAATCGTCGAGCGGCAGCAGCTTGTCATGGATGGAGCGCAGGATCTGGCGGGAATCGCCGCCGGGCAAATCGGTGCGCCCGATGCTGTCCAAGAACAGCGTATCGCCCGCCACCAGTTTATTCTCCGCCGGAATCCAGACGCTGATGCTGCCCTGGGTGTGGCCGGGCGTTTCGAGGAACTCGAAGCCCGCCTCGCCCAACTGCACGCTCGCGCCCTCCCGCGCGTTCACGTCGATGCTGGTCTTCTCGGGCGGGGCCATGCCCAGCCAGCGCGCCTGGAAATCAATGGCGTCGTACAGCTCCTGATCGTGAGAGTTCATGTAAACCGGGGCGCCGGTGAGCGCCTTCAGCTTCTGAGCTCCGCCGATGTGATCGATGTGCGCGTGCGTGATGACAATGGCGTTCACGCGGAGACCGTGCTTGTCCAGAACCGCGGCGATGCGCCCGATCTCGTCGCCCGGGTCCACCACAATCGCCTCACCGGTGGTTTCGTCGCCGAACACCGAGCAGTTGCATTGCAGCGCGCCTACCGGAAGGATCTCGTGGATCATGATCGTATACTCGAATTATGGACCCAACGCTCGCGGCGGTGCTCGGCGTGTCGATGCGATGGATTCACATTGTCTCGGTAGTGATCTTGGTCGGCGGGTTCCTGCACGCGCGTTTCGTGATGGCGCCGGCGCTGGCGGCGCTTCCGCAGCCGGAGCGGGAGGCCGCGGGCAAGAACGCCGTCGCCAGGTTCCAGCCGTTGCTCCTTACGGTGCTGGTCACCGCGCTCGGCTCAGGAGCTTACAACTACGCGAGCAAAGACACCTATCCACCGACCTATCACATTTGGATGGCCATCAAGCTCTTGCTGGTGCTCCACATTTACGTGTCGGCGATTTTGTATGCGGTGCGGGAATCGAACGAGGCCAAGCGGAACCGCACCGCACTAAGCATTACCATCACCGGCTTGATCGTGATCGGCATCGCCGATTATCTGAGGTACTTGTCCTTAAAATGACGGGCTATGACGCACTCCGCAACCGCGCGGCATGGCTGGATCTCTCCGCGCGGGGAAAAATCAAGCTAACCGGCGAGGATCGCGCGCGGCTGTTGCACGCGATGACCACCAATCACATCCAGCAGCTTACGCCCGGGACCGGCTGCTACGCCTTCTTCTTAAACGACAAGGGCCGCATCCTCGCCGATGCGAACGTGCTGTGCCGTCCGGATTATTTTTTGCTGGACGTGGAGCCGGAAGTGCGCGAATCGCTCTATCAGCACCTGGATCACTTCATCATCGCCGACGACGTCACGCTCGAAGACATCACGGAGGCGACGGCGACGATCGCCGTGGAGGGTCCCGAGGCAGCCGATGTGATGCAACGCATGGGTGCGCCGGTTCCGGAGGCGGATTACGCTTCGGCGGAATGGGACCAGGGCCTCGTCGCGTGCATCAATTCCACCGGAAGTGCGGGATTTTTCTTTTTCGCTCCCGTGGACGAGAAAACGGCGCTGATTGAGCGCTTGGAGGCGGCCGGCGCCGAGTTCGCCGATGCGGAAGGCGCGCGCATCGTCCGCCTGGAGCACGGCAAGCCGCGTTATGGCGAAGACATTACCGAGCGGTTTCTGGCGCAGGAAGCCAACCAGCCCCAGGCGTTGCACTTCAGTAAAGGATGCTACCTGGGGCAGGAGATCGTGGAACGCGTGCGCTCGCGCGGCCAGATCCATCGCGTGCTGAAGCCGCTGCTTCTGAACACTCAAGAGCCGCCCGCGCCCGGAACCAAGCTGGAGGATGGTTCCGAGATCACCTCGGCCGTCTATTCGCCCGCGCTGGGCAAAGTTGTTGCGCTGGCTTATGTACGGACGGAACGGGCAGCGCAGCCGCCCGGTTCAGTTTCGGGTGTTGAGCACCTTCGGGATGGATAGGTAGCCGACGATTTCGTCTTTCTTCACGTCGTTCACCACGATCTCATACGGCTGTTTCGCCTTCGAGGTCATGAACTGTAGGGGCTCATTGATGCCGCGGTCCTTCTTCTCCGTGATCTTGTCGTCGGCAGTCAACTCGATGGAATAGCGATTATGCTTGGGGTCCGCCTTCTCCAGGCGAATGGAGACGTCCCCCACTCTTTGCGGCTGCTTGGCCTTCTTGATCGTGAACTGGACGTAGTTGCGCTCGCCGAGCGCCTGAAGCGCGGAAAGCTCTTTCTGATTCGTGGCGATCAGGACGCTATGGCCGTCGATCTCGCCAGTGGCGCGCTTCAGGTCGGCTACGGTTTTTTCCAGTTGCGTCTTGGTTTCGGCCACGTCGCCCTTCACGCTGGTGACTTCCGTACCGACTTGCGAGAACTGCGTATCGGCGGACTCTTTCACTTTCGAAATGTCCGAGGAAAGCTGCTGCTTGGCCTGTTCCTGCGCCGCTTCGAGCTGCGCACGCGTTTCGTCCACTTTCTTGAGCGCTTCTTCCTTGGCTTCGCCCGCGGCGAGGCTGGCTTGGCGGCGCGCCCGCTCCAGCTCGGCTTGGAGCTGCTCCACCCTGCGGCTGTTGCTGCGGTTACTCACGGACGCGGCTTCCTCGAGCTTGTCCAGCCGCGACTGCGTGGCGTCGTTATTGGCGGCCAGGTCCTTCCTGACCTTATCCAATTGCATGTACTGATAGACGTTGGAGCCGATGAGCGCCGCGACGAGTACGAACAAGACCACTATCTTCCAAACTCCACCTCCCGTGGGGGCGGGAGCCGGCGCCGGCGGGGGCGGCGCGTAATATTGCTGCGGAGGCGGCGCATAGTAGGATGGCGGTCCCTGGGGTGGCGGAGGCGCTTGGGGAGGCGGTGCTTGAGGCGGAGGTGCGCTGGGTGGCTCGAAACTGGATCCGCCGGGGCCGGGGCTGGGGAAAATAGACATGTGACCTCTGCTCGTTAGGTTAACAGGTTAGAAACCGTTGGATGGATGGCGCCGGGCTCCGGTTTCGGCCAACCGGCGATCTTTACTTATCGTTGCGTTCGCTGTGCCGAGGTGAACTCCAGCGCGGTCTGTTTCGGCATCCCCGGCTCGAAGCACCGACGGCAGCGGGCTTCGTACATTCCGGTGGCGCCCACGACGATGAGGTCCGTGGATTCCACCAGGCGCTGGGTGTGCTTGGCGGGGTTGCCACAACGTACGCAGATGGCCAGGGTCTTGGTGATGGATTCGGC
>JASIGB010000656.1:0-2701 GCA_030045355.1 Bryobacteraceae bacterium | reverse complement strand
TCTACACCTACGAACCGGGGCGCGGTTGGGAAATATGGAACCTCATCGTTTCGGTGGGGGCATTCTTCCAGGCCGCCGCAATCTTGGTTTTCGCCACGAATCTGATTTGGTCGTACTTCCGCGAGCGACTCGCCGGGAGCGATCCTTGGGACGCCTGGACGCTGGAGTGGTCCACCGCTTCACCGCCTCCGTCCTATGATTTCGCCACCATTCCCGAGGTGCACAGCCGGCGTCCGCTCTGGGATTGGAAACACCCCGAAGATCCCGACTGGAAGTACGAATGAGAGAGCCGCTATGAACGCCGCCTCCCTAACCGCGCCCAGCGCCGATCGCGCCTGGCGGACTCCCGATCGCGGGCCCGTGGCGATGTATAGCCTCATCATTGCCGAGTCGGCGATCTTCTCGATTTTCGTCGTCGCGTACCTTTTTTATCTCGGAAAAAGTCTCACCGGGCCGCAGCCTCAGAACGTCCTCTCACCACCCATCTTTTTCACCGTCTGTTTGCTTTCTAGCAGCATCACCATCCATCTGGCCGGGAAACAGCTCCACGCGGGCAACACACGGGCCTTCGCTTTCTGGTGGCTGCTGACGATTCTCCTCGGCGCCACTTTCCTGGTAGGTACAGCGCTCGAATGGCATCATCTGATCTACGACGAGGGCCTCACGATTCGGACCAACCTCTTCGGCACCACCTACTATTCCCTCGTCGGATTGCACGCGTTCCACGTGACGGTCGGCCTCTTGCTCTTAAGCTCGGTCGCCATCTTCAGTGCGTTGGGCTTTGTTCGGCGCGAGCATGCTAAGCGGGTGGAGGTCTTGTCCATGTACTGGCATTTCGTCGACGCGGTCTGGGTGGTAGTCTTCACCGTGGTTTACATCATCGGACGTTAGGGAAACATGGAAACCGAATCCACGACAGAAATCACTCCCGAGAACGTCCGCGTGCCGGCGCCGACTGCCTGGCCCTTTGTACTCGCTTTTGGAATCACGACGATGGCCGCGGGGCTCGTCACCGATGTGTCCCTGACCATTTTGGGAGCCATCCTTATGCTCGCGGGCGTTGTGGGTTGGTTTCGCGCCGTGCTTCCGCACGAAGCCCACCAATCCGAGCCCGTTACTGAGATCCCGCAGCCGGTAGTGACCACGCGCCGCGAAGTGGACCGCATTGAGATTGCGCCCGACGTCCACCGCGCCTGGCTGCCGCTCGAAGTCTACCCGATCTCGGCGGGCATCAAGGGGGGATTGGCGGGAAGTGTGGTGATGGCCCTGCTCGCGATGACATATGGATTGTTGAGCCGCACCAGTATCTGGTATCCGATCAATCTTCTGGTGGCCGGATTCTTTCCCGGGGCCGTGAACGCAAGCACTGCTCGCCTGGCTGCGTTCGACTTAAACGCGCTTCTCATCGCCATTCCGCTGCACCTCATCATGTCGCTGATGGTCGGCCTGCTCTACGGCGCCATACTCCCCATGCTGCCGCGCAGGCCGATTCTGCTGGGAGGCTTCATCGCGCCGATTCTCTGGTCCGGCCTGATCTACGCCGTGCTGGACATCGTAAATCCGGTACTCAATCAGAGAATTAACTGGTTCTGGTTCGTCCTTTCCCAATTCGGCTTCGGCCTGGTGGCGGGGATTGTGGTTTCGCGCCAGGAACGTGTGCCAACCGGGCAGGCGATTCCGTTTTTCCTGCGAGCCGGCATGGAGGGCTTTCGTATGAGGGACGAAAACGAGCGGGAGAACGGGCCGCAATGAAGCCTCGGGTTGCGATTGCGATCGCAGCGCTGCTTGCGGCCAACGCCTGCGGTGTCCGCGAAGCTCCCGTCGCCTCCGTCGTCGTCCGTCCGGACCGCATTCTGGACTTCGCCACGCTGTATGCGGACAATTGCGCCGGATGCCATGGCAGCGAGGGTCAGGGCGGGGCCGCGCTGGCCTTGCGCAATCCGGTCTATCTGGCCATCGCCAGCAACACGGTGATTCAAAACGCGACAGCTCAGGGCATCGCCGGCACCGCCATGCCGGCCTTCGCCGAGAGTGCCGGTGGAGCGCTGACGGATCAGCAGCTCGATTCGATCGTCGTCGGCATTCGCCGCTGGGCGAAGCCCGGCGCGCTCGATGGCCAGACGCCGCCGGCTTATAGCTCGCAATCGTCCGGCGATGCGGCGCGCGGCGCGAGTGTTTATGAAACTTACTGCATGTCCTGCCACGGAACGGCGGGGCGCGGCGGCGCGCGGGCCAGCTCCATCGTCGATGCTTCCTATCTCGCCCTGGTGAGCAATCAGAGCTTGCGCACCACCGTCATCGCGGGACGTCCCGATTTGGGCTCGCCCGATTGGCGGAACGATGTGCCCGGAAAGCCAATGTCGGACCAGGATGTTTCGGACGTGGTGGCGTGGCTGGCCGCGCAACGCCCGCAGATCAGCGCGCGCAAATAGGAGAGGATTCCATGAACGTAACTGACCAATCTTCCAGGCGCGGAATGCTTGTGAAGCTCGGGCTCCTATTGAATGGAGCCGCGGCGGTAGTTCTCGCGGCGCCAATCGTTCGCTATTTGCTCTCGCCGTTCCGCGATTCCGGCGCCACCGGCGAACGATGGCTCTCGCTCGGCGCTACGGATCAGTTTCCGGCCGGCCAGACCAGGCTGGCCACTTTTCGCAACCCGATCGTTTCTCCCGCCGACGGGGAAACGGACAACATCCCTTGC
>JASIGB010000655.1:0-8040 GCA_030045355.1 Bryobacteraceae bacterium | reverse complement strand
GAGCGACGCCTCGCTCGATCGCCTCGCGCGGCTGGGAGTCTCGCCGGGCTTCACCGGGGGAAGTTCGCTGATCGCTTTGCGGATAGAATTCACTGCATCGCGATAGCGGTGATTTTCCGCATAGGCCGCCGCGAGGAGCTCGTCCAACTGGAACGGGTCATCGGAGTTTGCTCGGCCACGCTCGGCCAATGCCAGCGCTTCTCTCGGATTCCGAAGATCCTGGACTTCTGTAAAAAGCAAGTATGCCGCGGCCTGGCGAAGCACGGGGAACTTCGCATCCGGAGCGCCGGCGAGCCGGCGTAGATCCGCGAGTCCTGTTTTCGCAGCTGCCTCCGCTTCCGCATGCCGTCCGGCTTCCCAAAGATCGTCCGCCATGCGCATCCGCAGCTCGGCGCGATAGCCTTCATACTGCGCGTTGGGGCCGGTTCGAAGCAAAATATCATAGTCGCCGATGCCGTCGGCGTAATCCTGCGCCGACTCGTTCCAGCGTTTCGCGTACGCCTTGATGTTGCCGGCCACGCGGCGCAGCACGGCAAGCCGATACCGCACGTCGTGATCCTCCGGGTTCGCCGCTACCAGCGGCAGATAGATCTCCTCGGCCAGATGCCCCTGTTCGAGGGCCGCGTCGAACTGGTTCAACTGCCCGTAAGCAAAGAACAGGTCCGTGCGGACGCGGGCGAGCAGAATGCGGTACGAAGCGTAGCCGCGATTGGGCTCGCGCACGGCATTCAAAACGTCGATCGCTTGGAGGTCGTACCGAATGGTCTGCTGCGGTTGGAGCGACGCGTATTGCTGCGCCCGTCGATCCAACAATTCCGCGAGCGAGTAGGCATAATCCGGGTTGGAGGGTGCGAGTTCCACCGCACGCCGCAAATATTTTTCCGCACGGGCGAATTCGTCGCCGCTCGTCCCGGACATCCTGACCCAACCGCCTTGCTGCTGGATGAGCTCGCCCAGCATGCTGTACGCTTGGCCCAATTGATAATTGTCTTCGACCGTGGGCGGGTTGCCCGCCACCTTCTCGTAACGCTCCACTGCCGCGCGAAGACGGTGGAACGCGTCTTTGCCTGCCGACTTTGCATCGGTCGCCTGCGCGCGATGCAGCTCGATCAAGGTGCGCACCCGCACGGCGCCGGGATCGCTGCCGAGCGGATCCAGCAGGTCCAGACCTTTCTGGTAAGTGGCCAGCGCGGCGGGCGTGTCGCCCAGATTGGTGCGAAACATGTTGCCCTGAATGTCGCCCAGCCGCAGGTATCCTTCCGCCAGCTCTAGACGCAGGCCGCGATCGTTCCGCGCCTCTTTCGCCAGCGCGTTCAGGTAGTCGGTGGCGCGATTGGCCATTTCCGCGCGCACCCGCGCCGAGCCGCTCAGATTGCTTACGCCGTCATACAAATCGAAAAGCACGTAGTGCGCCAGATGCCGGACTTCGTCGAACCGCCGCTCGGCCACGCGCTTTTCACTCACAGTAGAGACCACTCCAATTACGGCTCCCAGCAGCGCCAACGCCGCCAGCCCCACGGTGAGCCGATGCCGTGAGACAAATTTCGCCGCGCGATAGCCCAACGTCTGTGGGCGCGCTTGAATGGGACGATTCGACAAGTAGCGCTTCAGGTCATTGGCGAGCCGTTCCGCGGATGGATACCGCCGCGCGGGATCGTACTCGAGACACTTTTCCAGGATGGTGGTCAGGTCGCCTTTCAGCGTCTGCCGCAAACGTCCCGGCGTGGTGGAGCGCTGTTCGGCCGCGGCTTCGGTCACCTGCGAGGGGCGTTCGGGAGCGGTTTCGCGTAGCGCGCGTTCCAGTTCGGCGGCCGGAAACGCGGCGGAGGTGGAGAACGGCCGGCGTCCGGTCAGCAATTGATACAGCACGACGCCGAGGGAGTAGACGTCGCTCGTCACCGTCGCCGGCTCGCCGCGCAGGATCTCCGGGCTCGCGTACGTCGGCGTGAGAAAGAGGTTCACGGTCGCGGTTCGCTCGCGGCCGGACTCGGCGTCGATCATTTTCGCGATGCCGAAATCGAGCAACTTCGGTTCGCCGTGTTCCGTCACCAGGATATTGCCCGGCTTCAGGTCCCGATGCACGATCAAGTATTGATGCGCGGAATTGACTGCCGCACAGACCTTGATCATCAGCTCCAGCCGCCCTCGGATGGACAGGCGATGGCTGTCGCAGTACTGGTCCAGCGCAACGCCGTCCACATACTCCATCACCAGGTATGGCTCGCCTTGCGAACTCACGCCGCCGTCGAGCAGGCGAGCGATGTTGGGATGCTCCAGGCGCGCCAGCAGTTCGCGCTCGCGGCGGAAACGATGGATCGAATCCGGCTCGGCCAGGTACGGAGAAAGGATCTTGATGGCGGCTTGCTGTTCGTGCTGGCCGTCAGCGCGCTGGCCGAGCCACACTTCCCCCATGCCGCCCCGAGCAATCAGAGTCACTGCCTGCCAAGGGCCGAAACGCCGGCCGCTGGACGATGCGCGAGCTTGTGAATTGGCGACGCGCTCGTCGTCGAAGGCGCGAACCATGCGCTGCACCTTGTCGCGCAGAGCGGCGTCGCCATTCGAGCGCTGGTCCAAAACCCGGCGGCGGCCCTCTTCATCCAGCGGATAAATCTCGTCGAAGATCTCTTGGACCTGGCCCCAATCGTCCGTCATGGTGTCCGCACCCCAGCTTACGCCCGCGGCTCAGTCTTTTTCGTCCTCGCCTTTGTGAAGCTGCTGCGCCAGGTAATTCTCCAAACCCATTTCGGCGATGGCGTGGAGCTGTCCTTCGAGATGATCGACGTGTTCTTCTTCGTCCTTTAGAATTTCTTCGAACAGCGCGCGCGACGCGTTGTCGCCCACTTCCACCGCCAGCTTGATCGCCGAATTCAAATGGTGTACCGCGTCCAGCTCCAGCTTCAGATCGCTCTCGTACTGGGCTTTGACGTTTCTGCCGACGTGAATCGGACTCAGGTCCGTCATGTTTGGCGTGCCTTCCAGGAACAGGATGCGATTCATCAGCTTTTCGGCGTGTACCATCTCTTCGATGGATTCTTTGCGGTAATCGCCGGCCAGCCGGAAGTAGCCCCAATTCTCGCACATCTTCGAATGCAGGAAGTATTGGTTGATGGCGGTCAGCTCCGCCTTCAACGCGATGCTCAGGTGCTCCAGGACTTTGTCGTTTCCGCGCATCTCGCCATTTTACAGGAAGTGTTAGCATGCGATCAGTGAAGAGAATTCTGCCGTTCACGCTAATTCTAGGGACCATGCTTACCGCTACCGCCGCCACCCCCGATCTCGCGCAGCTCGACAAAATGATCGCGCGCTTTCAGCCGACCGAACTCCGCGTCGACATCTCCAGGCTTTCGCCCGGCGACCGCCAGGCGCTGGCCAAGCTGATTGAAGCGTCGCACGTGCTTAACGATATCTTCCTGACGCAGATGTGGAGCGGCAATCACGCGCTTTATGCGAAGCTGCTCCGCGACAAAACACCACTCGGGAAGGCGCGCTTGGATTATTTCTGGCTGAACAAATCGCCATGGTCGGAAATCGACGATCACGAAGCGTTCTTGCCGGATGTTCCACCGAAGAAGTTGCCCGGCGCGAATTTCTATCCCGAGGACATGACGCGCGGGGAGTTCGAATCCTGGGTGAAGACGCTTTCGAAACCGGAACGCGAGCAGGCCGTAGGATTTTTCACCGTGATTCGCCGCGATGCCAATCATAAACTGCACGCGGTTCCCTACAACCAGGAGTATCGCGCCGATCTGGAGAAATCGGCCAAGCTGCTCGAACAAGCGGCCGCCCTCACGGATAACCCGACGCTCAAGAGATTCCTGACGGAGCGCGCCGCCGCCTTTCGCTCCAACGATTATTACGAGAGCGACATCGCCTGGATGGATCTGGACGCCCCCCTGGACATTACCATCGGGCCTTATGAAACTTACAACGACGATATTTTCGGCTATAAGGCCGCGTTCGAAGCTTACGTGAACGTGCGCGATGAGGCCGAAACGGCCAAGCTGAAGTTGTTCGCCGATCATCTCCAGGAAGTAGAGAACAACCTGCCGATCGAGCCGAAGTATCGCAATCCGAAGCTCGGCGCGAGTTCGCCCATTCGCGTGGTGAACGAAGTTTTCGATGCAGGCGATGCCGCCCACGCCGTCCAGACCGCCGCGTACAACTTGCCGAACGACGAGCGCGTGGTCACGCTGAAGGGCAGCAAGCGCGTGATGCTGAAAAACGTGCAGGAGGCGAAGTTTCACTCCACGCTGGAGCCCATCGCGAAACGCGTGCTCACGCCGGCCAGCCAAAAGGACCTGAGTTTCGATGCCTTCTTCACGCACATTCTGGCGCACGAGCTGAGTCACGGTATCGGGCCGCATCAGATTACTGTCTCGGGGCGCTCCACTTCACCGCGCCAGGAATTGAAGGAACTGTACAGCGCGATCGAGGAAGCCAAGGCCGACGTTACGGGTCTCTACATGCTGCAACATCTGTATGACCGCAAGCTCATTGCGGCGAGTCCCGCGACCGAGCGCCAGTTGTACACCACGTTTCTCGCGTCCACGTTCCGCACGCTGCGCTTCGGCCTCAACGACGCGCACGGCAAGGGGATGGCGATGCAGGTGAATTACATCACCGACAAAGGCGGGTTCATCGCGCACCCCGACGGCACGTTCGAAGTGAACTTGGAGAAGATTCGCGGCGCGGTGCGGGACTTGGATCACGATCTGCTGACCATCGAAGCCACGGGCGATTACACGGGCGCCAAGAAGATGCTGGATGAATTGGGCGTCATCCGGCCGAATATGCAGAAGGCGTTGAACGGACTGAGCCACATCCCCGTGGACATTCAGCCGGTGTTTGTGACGGCGGACCAGATCGCGCCGGAGCACGCTAGAAGCGGTAATTGACTTAGCCGCTCGAACCAGATTGTTATGCCAACACCCTTCGAGAATGCTCAGTTGAACCTTCAGTTGTTCGACCTTCGCCGCGAACCCGTCTTGCGGGAGGCGCGTGCCTGGTTCCTGCTCGAGTTCAATCCCGATAGTTTCGCGGACCTCGTTTCGGCGGTTAGCGGGGAGCGCAACGCCTCGTTCCGCATGGTTCTCGGGTATTGGGACATGGCTGCCTCCATGGTCACCACGGGCGCGATTGACGGCGATGCGTTCCGGGCCGCGCACGGCGAGATTCTCGCCACATTCGCTAAGATTCAACCGTTTCTCGCAGAAATGCGGTCCGCGAGCGGTGAGCCGGACTTTTGCAAACACATGGAGGCGGTTGTCATGGCAGCTCCCCATGCGGAAGCAACCCTAACACGGCGCCGTGAGGCGATACGCGCGGGAATCAGAGCGCGCCAACAACAGCCGGAAGCAGCCAGCTAGAAGGTCAGCCGGCGAGTTTCGAAATATCGTTGTAAATCACGAACGCCACCAGCGCCATGATAAACACAAAGCCCAGGCGCAGCGCGGCTTCCCTGACTTGCAAGCTGAGATCGCGGCGCATGAATATCTCCACCAGCAGCATGAGCATCGTGCCGCCGTCCAGGATCGGAATCGGCAGCAGATTGACGATGGCCAGGTTGAGGCTGAGCGCGGCCATCAGGCCCAGAAACGCCATGGGACCTTCGCGCGCTTCCTCGCCCGACATCTGAACGATGCCGATGGGACCCGCGACGGATTTCGGCGACATTCGCCGCTCCGCGATGCCGCGCAGGAATTGATAAATGAACGTCGTGTTCTTGGCGTTCTCACGCACCG
The DNA here is from genome assembly GCA_030045355.1 of Bryobacteraceae bacterium. GTDB lineage: Bacteria > Acidobacteriota > Terriglobia > Bryobacterales > Bryobacteraceae > Palsa-89. Next base: position 2,299 of record JASIGB010000655.1, on the reverse strand, counting down.
ACTCGGAAAGCGCTTGCGGGAACGGCAGGCTGACGAAGGAAATCTTGGCTTCGAGCGTCACGCCGATCATCCATTCCTTGGCGCCGTTGTTCTCAAGCCTGGCGGGCGTCAATTGCGCGGTCATCGTCCTCGCGCCGCGCGAGTAGACCACGTCCACGGGCTTGCCGCCGCTGCCGCTGATAATATCGTGAACCTTGGCCGTGGAATGAATCGGCTGGCCATCCACGCTTACGATCAGATCGCCGGGTTGAAGCCCGGCCTTGGCGGCGGGCGAACCCTCCCTTAGGTTGCCAATCTGGATCTGGTTCGGCTCGTCCCACCCGGCAAACCCGGTGCCCGTCTTCGGTTCGAGCGCCGGCGTTACGTGCAACAATTGGCGCTGCCCGTTGCGAACAATCCACACGCTCATCGTATGGCCGGCGCTGGCCCCCTCGCGCATGGAGATGTCTTCCCAAGTGGGATTCGCCTCATCGCCGATTTGGACGATGCGGTCGCCTTCCTTCAGGCCTGCTTTGGCGGCTGGACTATCGGGAACGATATAGCCGATTTCCGGTGAACGCGTATCCGGAATCTTCGGGAACCGCACCATGAAGAGTCCCGTGAGCACCGCCACGGCAAGAATGATGTTCATGGCCGGCCCGGCAAAAAGGATGATCAAGCGCTGCCAGCGTGGCTTGCAATACAGGCCACGCGGCTCGGCGGCGGCTTGCTCGTCTCCAGGTTGCTCGCCGGCCATCTTCACGTACCCGCCCAGCAGGATGAGGGAGAAACGAAAATCCGTCTCGCCCTTCTTGAAACCGAACAGCCGGGGGCCGAACCCAAAGCTGAAGGTGTCCACTTTCACGTCAAAGAAACGCGCCGCCCAATAATGGCCTAACTCGTGGATGAGGATCATGACCCCGATCATGATCAGGAACCACCAGATGTTCTGTAATACGACGAAGCTCATAATAATCTAGGCCTCAACGGAAGACACCCCATGCTTTTCACCAGCGCTCGCGGAACGCTCCGTAATAATGGTACGCGCCACTACGCGCGACCGTTCGTCTATCTCCAGTATCTCTTGGATGGATGCGGCTTCGCGATTCGGCACGCGCTGCAGCGTTTCCTCCACCACCTCGGCGATCGAGGGAAAGGAAATTCGCCCATCCAGAAAAGCCTCCACCGCGATTTCGTCCGCCGCGTTCAGTGTGCATCCGGCCGACCCTCCGGCGCGAAAAGCCTCGCGAGCCAGCCGCAGCGCGGGAAACTTGCGCGCATCGGGCGCCGCGAAGCTCCACTGTCGCGGCTCGGTCCAATCCAGCCGCGGAACCGGCGCCGGCTCGCGATCCGGATAGGTGAGCGCATACTGGATCGGCATGCGCATGTCTGTAGCCGAAACCTGCGCGATCACGCTGCCATCGGTGTACTCCACCATCGCGTGAACCGAGGATTGGGGATGGATCACCACATCCACTTCATCGGCGGAAAAGTCGAATAACCAACAGGCCTCGATCACCTCAAAGCCTTTGTTCATCATCGTGGCCGAATCGATGGTAATGCGCCGCCCCATCTTCCAGGTGGGATGCTTCAGGGCGTCGGCGGGGGTGACTTCGGCCAGTTTATCGGCGGGAGTCTCCCGAAACGGGCCACCCGAGGCTGTGAGGATCAGCCGGGCCACTTCGGCGCGCCTTCCGGCCCGCAGGCATTGGTGCGCCCCGTTGTGTTCGCTATCCACTGGAATCAGCTCAGTCCCCGATTTCCTGGCCGCTTCAAGCACCAGCTTCCCGCTCGAAACCAACACTTCTTTGTTCGCCAAACCCAGCCGCTTGCCGCGGCGAATGGCTTCATACGTAGCCTCAAGCCCCGCGACCCCGACGATGGCGGACATCACGAAATCCACGCTAGGCGCTACGGCAGCTTCCACTCTCGCCACAGCCCCCCAAGCGAGCTCCGGCCAGCAGTCGCGCGAAAGGGCGCAATCCTTCAACCTGCTGATCAGATTCGCGCGGGCTGCCTCCGTTGCCGCCACCGCGACTGCAGGCCGAAACCGCTGAATCTGCTGGGCCAGGAGATCGACGTTCGACCCCGCCACCAGCGCGTGCACACGGTAGCGCTCCGGGTGACGTCCCACCACGTCCAAAGTGCTGACCCCAATAGAACCCGTAGAACCCAGGACCGTGAGCGTCTTCAATGGCCTATTATAACGTTAAAAGATTGGATCAGTTCGTGGGACTGTAACTTGCGTTTGTGAACCCGTTTGGCAGCTTATTCGTTTTGGATAAGACCCAAACCCTTTCGGGCGCCAGGGAGGATTGCT
>JASIGB010000654.1:0-3048 GCA_030045355.1 Bryobacteraceae bacterium | reverse complement strand
GAAGAGCCCGACGACTTCGGCGACCTGGAGTTATCCCAGGAAGCCGGCGACAAAACCAACGATCCCGTGCGCATGTACCTGCGCGAAATGGGGACCGTGCCGCTGCTCACCCGCGAGGGCGAAATCGAACTGGCCAAGCGCAACGAGCGCGGCCAATGGGCCGTCCGCAAAGCGCTTTCGCGCTCGCCGCTGGTGATCCGCGAGATCATTCAACTGGGGGAGGATCTGCAGCGCGGCACAGCCTCCGTCCGCGACGTTCTGGTGCTCCCCGAGTTCGTCATCACCGACGAAGATTTTAGCGGCCAATTGAGCGAACTCCTCGCCCAGATCGCCGAAATCGAAAAATTTTATAAAAAGAGCCTGCAATTCCGCCAGAAGCTGCAAGCTGTTTCGCGGCAGATGAAACCCAAGCAGCACCGCGGCCTGCGGTATGGAATGGCGCGCAACATGGTGCAGATCTCCCGCATCATCCGCAACGTCGCCTTCAGCACGTCGGTCCGCCGCAGCCTGGCCGGCCGTCTGCGTTGCTCGGTGGAAGAGCTGAAGCCGCTGGAGCGCGAGATCGCCAAAATCCAGCGCAAACTCGAAGAACCGCCCAATGGCGCCCACTCCTCGCGCGACCTCCGCAAGGAGTTGCGCCAGTCCAGCCAGCGGCTCCAGCAGCTCGAGGAAGATTGCGGCGCCAGCGCTACCGAACTCCGCCGCACGTTGCAAATCGTCGAGCGCGGCGAGCTCGAAGCTGAAACCGCCAAAAAACAGCTCATCGAAGCCAACCTGCGCCTGGTAGTCTCCATCGCCAAGCGCTACACCAATCGCGGCCTCCAGTTCCTCGATCTCATCCAGGAAGGCAATATCGGCCTGATGAAGGCGGTCGACAAGTTCGATTACCGCCGCGGCTATAAATTCTCCACCTACGCCACCTGGTGGGTGCGGCAGGCCATTACGCGCGCCATTGCCGATCAGGCCCGCACCATCCGCATCCCGGTGCACATGATCGAGACCATCAACAAGCTGGTCCGCACCCAGCGCATGCTCCAGCAGGAGCTCGGACGCGAACCCACCACCGAGGAGCTTTCCGTCAAAATGGAGCTGCCGGTGGGCAAGGTCCGCAAGGTGCTGCGCATCGCGCAAGAGCCGATTTCGCTCGAAACGCCGGTGGGGGAAGAAGAAGAATCGCACTTAGGCGATTTCATCGTCGATCGTCGCGTGGTCTCACCGTCGGAAGCGGTCATCAATCTGAACCTGCGCGAGCAGACCGCCGAAGTCCTCAAGACGCTCAGCCCGCGCGAGGAAAAAATCATCAAAATGCGCTTCGGGCTGCAAGACGGCAGCGAGCACACGCTCGAGGAAGTAGGCCAACATTTCGCGGTCACGCGCGAGCGCATCCGCCAGATCGAAGCCAAAGCCCTGCGCAAGCTGCGCCATCCCAGCCGCAGCCATCGCCTGCGGGCTTTTCTAGACACTAGTCTTCACGAGTAGATTTCCCGCACGCGCTCCCGTATCCTCTCCGGGACCAGGTGCTCCCACGCTTCCCCGCGCGCGATTCGTTCCCGCACTTCCGTCGATGAAACTTCCGCGTGCTCCGCGCCGACGGACAACACGTGAATGCGCTGGGCAAATTCGCGGGGCGGCGAAAAGTGCCCTGCGCGGGGCGCAACTAAAAGCTCGAACTCGCGGAACATTTCTTCCACCACGCCCGCGCGTCCATAGTCCCAGCGCAGAATCCGCTCGGCGGCATCGCGCCCGCAAACGAACCGCAATTCGACCGCGCCTCCGTAATGCTCGCGGCATTCGCGCGCGATGTCGATAAACAATCCTTCGCTCGTCGACGCGATCGCGTGCGGAACTTCCAAACCGGCCGCCTCCAGCATCTCGACCCGTTGTGCCAGTGTGGCGCCGATATACTCCTTGTGCGGAAACACTTGCGGGACGACGAATAGAACCAGGTCCACCGTGGCACTGGCGGCGCGCGCCAACTCAATGTGTGCAATCGTAGGAGGATTAAAGCTTCCGGCCAGGATCCCGACCTTACGCGGAGTCAGGGATTCCTGGCGATAGAACTTCAAGCCCTTCCAGTATAGAGTTTTGCGCCGCGGCACCTTAAGCGCCGAGATTGACCAACATAAGGCCACTCTTAGAACAAGGTAGGGTGAGTCACCGACAGATATAAAAGCACTTTGGTTCTAGAGTGAATATATATGCTGTACTGGATTTGTCCCGAGTGCGGGCAGGAATGCTCGCCGGCCATCCGGGAGTGTCCCACGTGTACAGCGCCACCGGCTTCGCCGAGCGCCGCCTCTGGGCCAGCGTCCGCAAATGGCGGGTTACTATCGCTCGCCCAAAATTTTCCGCCGGCTCCCCTGTCCCTTGATCTTGCTTCCGCTCCTCCGTCACGCAAAACTCTGCTCGCCACCAATGGGCACGAGCCTTCCACCGGAGGGGCTGTCGCGACTTTGGAAAATGTCGCGACCCTCGAAGATGAGCCAACCGTGGAAATCGTCGCGCCGGCCGAAAAACAAGAAGAACCGCCGCCGCTCTCGAAGAATCTCGCGATGCTCGATCCCGTTCTCTTCCAACCATCCTGCGCGGTTCGCATCGCACCCGTGAAGCCGGTCGCCGCGGCCGTTCCCCCGCGGGCCCCCGCTCCCCAAGTCCCCTTGCACGTGGCGCCCGCCCCAGCGAGCGCAGCCCTTCCGTTGGGGAAACCGATTCCAGGCGCAGAGATCCGTATGGAACCCGCCTCGGGCGAGGACTGTTTCGCTGCGCCCGAAACGGCCGAACCGCTGCCCTCGCGCCGCCGGTCCGTGGCTTTCGTACGCCCGGAATTGCCCTTGGCCGATTCCAGCCACATTGCCCACTCCGGGCTCGCGCCTCTTCCCCGTCTGCTCGCGCAATCAGTAGCCGGCCCCGCCGGGCACATCTGCGCGCCGTCAGCGTATGGTCCGGGCATTCCTGCCTCGGTGCCGTCCGGGCTGGCCCCGGGAGAATCCCTATCCGCGCTTCTGCGCGGGCTGGAAATAGAGGCCCAAGAGGCGGATCGCCAGGGCG
>JASIGB010000653.1:0-3656 GCA_030045355.1 Bryobacteraceae bacterium | reverse complement strand
TTAGCTGGTGCGGGGTTATTGGTTTTTTCATTCAACGCGACCGCGGTGGCGCAGGATCGCGATTCCGACGCGTACCATCAGGACCGCGACGCGTACTTCCACGGTGACAACTGGCACATGCGCATATTCGATCGCGTGCGGGACGATCTTCAGCACGTTCAGTCGGTGACTTGGCCGGAAGGCGGGGACCAATACCGCATCGACAGGACCATGAACGAGCTCAACGACCTGCAGTCCAAGCTCGCGAATCGCGTATATGACGAGACGGAGCTTGATCGCGTGATCGATCAGCTCGGCCGAGTAGCGAGCTACAACCGGATGGCTCCGCGCGATCGGGACATGCTGGACGATGACATCGCCCGCTTGCGCGATTATCGCGACCACCACGCCGACTGGGTGCACTAACTACTGGCCCGGACGTCTGAGCAGCACGGCATTGAATTCCGGATCTGAGGCGGCCAGGACGTTCTTCGGAACGTAGCAATACCCCTGGTCGCCCCAGCCGGTTCCCCAGGAATTCTTGAGCGTAAAGAAATTCCCCACATAACCCACGATCAACATGGCGTGGCGTCCATGCCGGCCGGAGGGAGTTTCGGCGGCGTTGAAACGGCCGTCGCGGCCGACGTCGGAGAAAGCAGTGCCGGTGTTCATGGAAACCTGCACCGGGCATCCGGCGCTCAGCACCTTCCTCACATCATCAATGCCAATGGGCCAGGGAATGGCCTGCAGACGATATTTTTCCGCGTCAGAGGCGAGCTGCTTCTCGTTCTGCAGCGGAGTGGGCCGATCATCCGGCCATAGCTCCTGCCTGCAGGTTCCATGATCTACGAGCAGTTCACCCGGCTCGGGACCGCTCGCGGTGCCGTCGCCGCCCGAATACGCGTATTGATAATCGCGTGCGTCGCCCTGGAAGCGCTGGAATTCGAGCATGGTGAAGTTGGGCGAGAGCCGGGCCGCGCCGTTTGGATCGAGCTTCAGAATATTCCGCGACATCTCGTTGGCGTGCGTCCAGGCGAACGCCGCGCAACGGCTGGTCTGGCCCTGATCCGCGATCGGTGTGGCGTACTTGCGCAAGTCCACGGCGTCCTGCTCGGCGATGTTAGCGAAGGCCGGCGGAAGCGGCTGAGGCTCCACGCGCTCGCCCTTTTCCTGCACCGCCACGTCAACATTGCCCCAGTCGATGCCCGTATAGCGCGACATCAATAGCGCCAGCGCGGCTTGCGACAGCACGCCGAACGCGGTCAGGCGGCCGTCGCGCTCGAACAATTGCACGGTATCGGAAGCGCCGGGAACGATCTGATCGAACCCGCGGCCGAAAGCGGCGTCTTCGTACGGCTGAAATCCCTCGTCGATCTTCTGCTGAGTCAGCGTGTCGCCGAAGAAGGGATGGTCGCCGAAGAGATTCTCCGCCGAAGCCTCATAGTCGTCGGCCGTCCAGCCGCCGGTGTCATCCTCGAAATCCGCAGCTTCGGCGTTAGGGAAATCATCGGCCGTGGCAAAGACATCGTCGTCAACTGGCGGGAGGTCGTCTTCGGAGGCGAACATGTCATCCAGGTTGTCGTCATCGCCGCCATCGCCTTGATCGTCGCCATTGCCGTCCCCGTCGCCATTATCGTCCCCATCACCGTCGCCTGCATCGCCGCCGTCCTGGTCGTCATCGTCCTGGCCGTCATCCCCGTTGCCGTCATCCCCGTTGCCGTTGCCGCCGTCGTCTTCGCCTTCGTCATCGGCCTGATCGTCGCCCTGATCGTCCTGATCGTCGAACCCACCGTCATCGCCGCCGTTGCCAAAATCTCCGAAATCGCCGCCGTCGCCAAAATCGCCAAAGTCGCCCATAGAACCTCGAACGATGGTTGCCGACGAGACGTTCCCTTGTCAATCGGCGCTTGTCAACCGCAGCGCTGCGAAACAGTGGTATCCTAGCGCGGGAGTTCACACCAGACAGGAGGATGGATGAATCCGCAGGAAGTTTTGGAGTTTGCCAAAAGCAAAGAAGTTCACCAAGTAGATTTGCGCTTCACGGATCTGCCGGGATTGCAGCAGCACGTCTCCTATCCCATCAGCCAACTCACCCAAGACTCGTTTGAAGAGGGGTTCGGCATCGATGGTTCGAGCATCCGCGGTTGGGCGGCCATCAACGAGAGCGACATGTTGCTCATTCCGGACGCGAGCACAGCGTTTATCGACCCGTTCGGCGAGATTCGGACACTGGTGATGACGTGCGACGTGATCGATCCGATCACGCGGCAGCACTACGAGCGCGATCCGCGCTGGATCGCCCGCAAAGCCGAGGCCTATCTGAAGAACAGCGGTATCGCCGACACGGCGTATTTCGGCGCGGAAGCGGAATTTTTCATTTTCGACAACGTGCGATTCGATCAGGATCAGCACTCCGGCTACTATTTCATCGACGCCGAGGAGGGCCGCTGGAATTCCGGGCGCGAGCGCGAGAATCTGGGCTACCGTCCGCGCTACAAGGAAGGCTATTTCCCGGTTCCTCCCACCGATCATTATCAGGACCTGCGCGCCGAGATGGTGGAGACGATGATCCGCTGCGGGATCAACATCGAGTGCCATCATCACGAAGTCGCTACCGGCGGGCAGTGCGAGATCGATCAGCGCTTCGACACGATGGTGAAATCGGCGGACAACATGATGCTGTACAAATACGTGATTCGAAACGTCGCGTATCAGTACGGTAAATCCGTGACGTTCATGCCCAAGCCGTTGTTCGGCGATAACGGCAGCGGCATGCACACGCACCAGAGCCTGTGGAAGGAGGGCAAGCCGCAGTTCTCGGGCGATGGGTACGCGGGCTTGAGCCAGCTAGCGCTGCATTATATCGCGGGGCTGTTGAAGCACGCGCGCGCTCTCTCGGCGATCATCGCGCCCACGACCAACAGCTACAAGCGCCTGGTACCGGGCTATGAAGCGCCAGTGAATCTCGCGTACTCGCGGCGAAATCGTTCGGCCGCCGTGCGCATTCCGATGTACTCAGCGAGTCCCAAGGCCAAGCGTCTGGAGTTCCGGCCGCCCGATCCGTCGGCGAATCCGTACATGGCGTTTGCCGCAATGCTGATGGCGGGGATGGATGGGATTCTTACCAGAGCCGATCCGGGCGAACCGCTCGACAAAGACATCTATGACCTATCGCCGGAGGAGATGAAGAAGGTGCCGTCCATGCCGGCTTCGCTCGAGGAAGCGCTAGGTTGTCTGGAGGACGATCACTCGTTCCTGCTGAAGGGTGATGTGTTCACCGAGGAGCTCATTGAAACGTTCATCAGCTACAAGCGCAAGAACGAAGCGGACGCGATCCGGTTAAGACCGCATCCGTACGAGTTCGCGCTCTATTACGACATCTAACGCCGCCGGGAGGGCTCCCTTCGGTCGCCGGGATTGGGGATTGGGGGAGCCAGGCACGCGCGAGAACACTATTGCCGCTGGAAGTATAAATTTTCGGAGGGGCGGCCGCTGCGGTCGACGTGCAGCATCATCGTGCCGTCGGACAGCAAACTATATTGTTCCGTCGTAGTAATGCCTTCGTGTGTGGTGACCACCTCCAGCATGTCGCCGTGCCATTTTGCTTTGCTGCGGAATCCCGGCTCTTTAATGGTTGAGTTGTGGCGCGCATCGGTTGCCACGTGGCTCGTCACCGT
>JASIGB010000060.1:0-13478 GCA_030045355.1 Bryobacteraceae bacterium | reverse complement strand
GCCGAAACGCGCACGTATTGATAGCTGGAGAGAATGTTGAGCGCGAATCCCACCACCGTGACGGCCGACATCAGCCCGCTGACCACCAGCAGCATGTGCCAATTGCGTTTCAGCAGCGCATCGTCGATGAGGAGTTTGGAGATGTACGGTTGCAGCAGGCTGAAACTGGTCGCGGCGGCCCCGGCCAGCAGCACCAGGAGCAGCCGCGGCCAATAGGGAAGCACGAAGCGCAGAGCGCGGCCGTACCCTTGGATAGGAATCGCGGACGGCGGTGCGGCGGGCTCTGGCATGGGGTCCCTTTGTTAATAGCACACGATAAAGTGCCCGCGGATAGGCCGGATGACGCTCATAAACAACTTTTATCCGTTGGATCAGGAACGAAGGTGTATGATATCCGAATAAGGTTATGAAAATCCTGCTGGCCTCGATTCTGGTTGTTCCTTTGCTGGCGCAGGCCCAGAAACCGCAAGCCGGCCCGGCGGCAACGCCGGGGCCATCGGCGTCCGAGCCCGGCATTCCGGTGACAAACCAATTGGTCATCCAGAAGTGCGGAGCCTGCCACACGCGGGACGCCAAAGGCGACATGCTGCGCATTTCCTGGGAGCGCGGCACTCCGGAAGCGTGGGAAGAGGCCATCAAGCGCATGGTGCGTCTGCGCGGCGTCAAGCTGACGCCGGAGGAAGCGCGCGCGATCCTGAAATATCTGGCGACCGATCACGGCCTGGCCCCGGAAGAGGCCAAGCCGATCCAGTACTACGCCGAGCATCGCATCCCGGACGAAACCAACATCCCCAACGACGATGTGAAAGGCGCGTGCGCCAATTGCCACGCCTTCGCCCGGCCGCTGTCCTGGCGGCGCACGGCGCAGGATTGGAAATATCTGGCCAATCTGCACGTGGCGCTGTATCCGCAAGCCGATGAGGCGTTCCGTTTGGGGCTGCACGCGGGCGGTTTCGACGAAGGCGCACGGCATCGCGAGCCGGGCGCGCCGCTGCCGGTGGATATCGCGCTGGAATACTTGAGCAAGACCGCGCCGCTTGAAACGCCGGAATGGGCGGCCTGGCGCGCTCGCATGCGGGCGCCGAAGCTGGCCGGCAAATGGATGGTGAGCGCCTACGCTCCGGGCCGCGGCCGATTTATCGGGGAGATGGAAGTGGCGCCGGTTTCGGGCAGCGATGACGAGTTCACGACGCGCGTGACGCTCACCTCGATAAAGGATGGCACCAAGATTTCGCGAACGGGGCACAGCCTGGTGTACGCGGGCTATGCCTGGCGAGGCCGATCGAAAGGAACAGCGGCTTCCAATGCCGCTCCTGGCGATCTGGAGAGCGACGCGCGCGAGGTGCTGTGGGTTTCGCCCGATCAAAACAGCGCCGAAGGCCGCTGGTTTTGGGGCGAATACCAGGAGTTCGGCTTCGACATAACGCTGCAGCGCGCCTCGGCCGACCCGACGCTGCTCGCGACCGATGTGACGATGCTCAAAACCGGGTCCCCAGGAACGCGCGTGCGCTTGATCGGCGAGAGCCTGCCGGCGCAAGTGTCCGCAGCGGATCTGGATTTCGGCACGGGCGTGACGGTGAAGCGCATCGTTTCGCATACGCCGGCCGAGATCGTGGCGGAAGTAGATACGGCGGCCGACGCGGTGCCCGGCAAGCGCGACATCGCCTTTCATCGCTCGGTGCTGCAAAGCGCGATCGCGGTGTACGACCGCATCGATTACGTGAAGGTGACGCCGGATACCGCGCTCGCTCATCTCGGCAGCGACGTGCATCCCAAGGGTTACCAGCAGTTCGAAGCGATCGCGTATCAGCGCGGCGCCGATGGCAAACCGCACACCGCCGACGACGTCGAGCTCGGGCCGATCGAGGTGAAATGGTCCGTCGAGGAATTTTATTCCAGCTACGGCGACGATGACAAGGAGTTCGTCGGCTCCCTGAGCAGCACCGGGCTGTTTACGCCCTCCTCCGATGGTCCCAATCCGCAGCGCAAATTCAGCCGCAATAATTACGGCAACGTGTGGGTGGTGGCCACGGCCAAGGACGAAAAGGACAAAGACGGACGGCCGCTGGTCGGCAAGTCGTATCTGGTGGTTTCGGTTCCAACCTATATTAAGTGGGATCAGCCGGAAGTGGGGCAATAGCAGGCCAGCGATGACCGCGACGGAAGCAGCGACGCGCACGTACCGCCTGGGCGAGTTGCATCGGTTTGACGCGCGGGGGGCGCATTTCCTGTACCTGGTGCCCGCCGGGGCGATCTTCGCGGTGGATGCAGCCGTGGGGAAGTTGATCGATTGCCTGGCGCGTGGTGCAATGCCGCATGAGCGCCTGGTGGATGCGCTCGCGGCCTCCGGCATCGGCCTCGAAGACGCCGAGGAGTTGATCGCGGAGATGGTTCACGCGAACGTGATCCTCGCCCGCGACTCGGTCTCCGAACCGCCAACTCGTCTTCCCGATGTTTTTCCCATCCAGACGCTGGTGATGAATCTCACCAACCAGTGCAACCTGGCGTGCCAATACTGCTACGAGTTCGGCGCCGACAAGGTCGCCACGCCCGAAGGCAAGCCGAAGTTCATGGACCTGGAGACGGCGAAAGCCTCGGTGGATTTTCTGCTCGCGCAGTCCGCGGGCCGGCGCTCGATTCACATCACGTTCTTCGGCGGCGAGACGTTGATGAATTTTCCGCTGCTGAAGCAGGTGGTGGCCTACGCGAGCGAGCGCGCCTCCGCCGAAGGCCGGCACATCGATTTCAGCTTGACCACCAACGCCACGCTGCTGACGCCCGCGATCATCGAGTTTCTTTCCGAGAACCGCATCGGCGTCACGGTGAGCATGGATGGGCCCAAGGAGATGCACGATCATTTGCGCGTCTTCTCCAACGGCCGCGGCAGCTACGACATCATCGAGCCCAAAGTTCGGGCCCTGATCCAAAACCATCGCACGCGTCCGATTACGGCGCGCGTCACGCTTACGGCGGGCGTCTCCGACGTCGTCAAAATCTTCCGGCATTTAAAGCAGGATCTGGGATTTCACGAAGTGGGTTTCGCGCCGGTCACTTCTTCGCCCAATCAGCTCTACACCATCGGACACCAGGGCATGGATCACGTGCTGGATCAGTTCCACGCCTTGGCGGACGAATATCTAGAATACGCGTTGCGCGGTGAAGCGCACGGTTTTTCGAACGTGAGCGACACGCTGGCCGAGCTATGCCAGGGCGTGAACAAATCGCATCCTTGTGGCGCCGGGCTCGGGCTTTTGGGCGTGGGGCCTTCCGGCGACATCGCGCCGTGCCACCGTTTCGTCGATTCCGATCAGCACGCGCTGGGAAACATCGCGACCGGCATCGACAAGGCGAAACAGTCCGATTTCCTCAAGCGCGGCCACATCGATTCCAAATACGATTGCCACACCTGCTGGGCGCGCCCGTTGTGCGCCGGCGGATGCCATCACGAAGCCTTTGTGCGCTACGGCGACACGGGCCATCCCAATCTTCACTATTGCGATTGGATTCGCGACTGGACGGATACGTGCCTGAAGATCTATGGCGCGATCGCCGCCGGGAACCCTGGATTTTTGCAGCAGTTCGCCGAAAGGAAAGCAGCATCATGAAACACATGCGACCTTTGAACCGGAAGGCAGCGCGCATCGACGATCATGTCACGGCACGGACGGAAGACGTGGTCGCGCTGCAGGACCGTCCTTCCAATCAGCCGCAGCGCCCGCACGTGCCCACCGGTTGCGCGCTCATGTTCACGCCGGGGTGGGAAGTGGACGCCGCGGGCGGCACCGCCGGGCTGTGCCAGCCGGTGGAGCGCGACATCTACGACTGTTTTGTCAGTTGCTACTGGCCGGCGCAGGTTCCCGATCATTTGAACAACGCGCCGGACTGGTCGTCCAAATGCGCCGCCGCCACCAAGGATTGGCGCAATCTCGATCTGGTGTTTCCATAAAAACCGATGCTCCTGTTAAGACTGACGGTATGGGCCGCGTTGGGCGCGGTACTGGCTCGATTTGCAACCGCGGGTACGCTCTATCTGCCCGCCTACCCGGCGGCCGTTCTGGTTTTCGACGAGGCGCAGGAGAAAATCGTCGATCGCATTCCGCTTTCCACCGGCACGCCGATGACCATCCGGCTTTCGCCCGATCACAAGCGGATCTATGTCACCACCATCGACCACAACGGCATCGAAGTGATCGACGTCGCCACGCGCAAAGTGATCAATCATTTCGAACTCAACACGCCGGACAAGCAATATCGCATGTTCAACGGCACGGCCGATCCGGAAGGCAAATTCTTTTACGCGGTGACCAAGGAAATTACGCGCTTTCCGGACCATTTCGAGGTCGCGAAACCCAAATACACGGTGGTGGATCTGGCCCAGCAGAAGATCGTCAATACCATCGACATCCCCAAGGAAGAAGAGGCGCAAAACGAGGGTGATTATGGCGTGGGCTGGCTGGAAATTTCCCCCGACGGAAAATATATCTATCAATTCGGCGAAAAGATCACGGTTTTGAGCGCTCCCGATTTCAAGGTTCTCGACCATATCGACTTGGCGCGCCCCGACGCTCCCGGCATGGAGAACGTCCATTTCGGCAGCGATCTGGATCTGATCAACACGCCCGGCGAACACACCGGGATGTTTGTGTGGTCCGATCCGGTCGTGCATAATCTCGTGTTTGGCCTGGCGCGGATGGATCTGACCACCCGGCGCATCGATTTCAATCCCATTGGTCCCGCGCCCGCCAACATGGCGGGAATCGAAGTGACGCCGGACAAGAAATGGGCCTATACGGTGGTGCAAACGGGAATTCACGGCACCAAGCGCTGCGAGTTTTGGTCGTTCGATCTGGAGCACGGCGATCGCATCGCGCAGCGCGCCGAACTTCCTTGCCGCACGCGCTTCACGCTCGGGATTTCCACCGACGGCGCCAAGCTCTACATTTACGGCGCCGGTTTCGACATCGAAGTGTACGACGCGGCGACGTTGAAGTACGAGAAGACCTGGGATTTGAATAACGACGTGACGTATGCCGGAATCGTCGTGCTACCGTAGCCTGTGACCGTTCGCGGCGATGGCGTGGCCGCTTGCTGCTCGGCGTATCTTCTCGCGCAGGCCGGATTTCGTGTCGATCTGGAAGCGCTGGATCGTCCGCGATTGCCGGTGATTCTGCTGGGCGATCAGGCGCTGGCGCTCCTGCGCGACATTTTCGATCAGCCCGCGCTGTTCGGGGATGCTCCGCGCATTCGCAAACGGGTGGTCTGGTGGGGAACAGGGCCGCACGCGGTGGAACATTCGGCGGTCTTCATTTCCGAAGAAACTCTGCTGGAAGCCATACGGCCCCGCCGCCAAGCTGGCCACCTGGACGTCCCGTGGACCATCCACGCCGCGCGTCCGCTGCCTGCGCCGGCCCTGGACCATTGCTTCGGAACGCGCGTCGCGCAGGCGCTGCCCGTGTCGCTCGAGCCGGACGCCGATCCTGAAACCTGCTGGATCGAGTCGCTCGAAGCGGGCTGGTTGTTTCTGACGCCCGGCTGGCTGTTGGCGGTGGGCGCGCCCGCGGATACGTTGCTGGGGCAAAGCCGCTTGGTCGCCGCGCGGATCGCCCGATGCGGCGCCGTACGCGCGACATTTCCGGCATACGCCCGCATCGCTTCGCCGCTGGCGGGAGACGGCTGGCTGGCGTCGGGAACCGCGGCCATGGCCTTCGATCCGATCTGCGGCGATGGCACCGCGCAGGCGATTCGCGAAGCCATCCTGGCCTCAGCCGTGGTCCGCGCAATCGCTAACGGCGGCAATACCCCGGACCTGCTCGCGCATTACCAAGCCCGGCTTACGGCCGGGTTCCAGAGGCATCTCGTGTTATGCCGCGAGTTTTATCGAACCGGCGGTGACGGGCCGCTGTGGCAATCGGAACTCGAAGCCATCGACCGCGGAATCGAGTGGTCGAACACCGCACGGGCCAAACACCCGGCCTTCCGCTATCGCTTGCGCGGCCTGGAATTAGAAGCCGTCCGCTGAATCCCTGCGTCCCCGGCAGCCAATAACGCGGCCGTGGCATAGCCGGTGGCGGCGTCGGTCATAAACTTCTCAGCCATCGACCCATGCGTCGAATGCTCGTGATTCATGGAGTTCGACGCCCAATACCCGCCCTCGGGATCCTGGTGCTTGCGGAGCCAGGCCAGTGCCTTGGCCAATCCGGGCTGCGATGGCAAAACCCCGGCCTGCTCGACCGCGAACGCGGCCAGAGCAGTGAAATATGCGTTGGAACCTACCGCGGGCGCGGCGGCCTCACGTTTCTTCCAGTTGCCGAAGGATGCCACAGCGAAGCCGCCATCGGCTTCCTGTTTGCTCCACAGCTCGGCCAGGATTGCCGTGCGCTGCCCATCCGTCAACAAACCGTGCAGTTTGGACGACGCCCACAGCAGGAACATTTTGTTGTGCAGCGACTCACCATTTAGATGCTCGCGCAAATAGGCTTCGAGCGCGGCGATGTTCGGTTGGATGTCTGGGCGCGCCTGGTAATCGCCTGGCGCCAAGC
Organism: Bryobacteraceae bacterium; assembly: GCA_030045355.1. Classification (GTDB taxonomy): domain Bacteria; phylum Acidobacteriota; class Terriglobia; order Bryobacterales; family Bryobacteraceae; genus Palsa-89. The sequence goes on along the minus strand of JASIGB010000060.1, from coordinate 6,939 downwards.
CCGTCGCCAAAGCCGCCAGCGCGGCGCCGTAAGACGCCGCGTCCTTGGTCTCCCAAGGATCGAGATCGAAATCCGACCACAGAAAGGCGCCCTTATCGGCGCCGTCTTTCAATTGAATCGACCACATGCGGGCAAACGCCGCTTCTCCTTCCGGGCTGAGCTTGCCGCGCGAGCGATCGTCGTTCGCCAGCACCAGAGACGAAAGCACGACCTGCGCACCATAAACTTGATCGACGATCAGGCCTTTGAGACCGCCGAACAGATCCTTGGCGTCCGTGCGGATCACGGTTGCGCGCATGCTGTCCACCAACACGCTCTCGTAGAGCGTCGGTCCCGCACCTTCGCCGAGCGACTGCCGCAAGGCCGGCCGCGAGATGAGATAGGGTAACCCTGTGTGGCAGGACACGCACGCGACGCCCGAATGCAGCGCCATTGGCCAGACGTCCCATTCTTTCTGGCGCGAATCCAGGTATTGTTCCGCGAGCCGTGCATTCCACGTTTGACAAAAGGCGGAAGCGGCGGCAAGGGCCAACAGAGTGGCCAAGCGAATCGACATCGGACCTCCGTTGCTCTGGAGTATAGCCCGAATTCCGGTGGGCGTCTAGGGCCAACTTTGCACAAGTTGCACAAGGTTGCTCCCTTGACACTCCACGCTTGCTTCGTTATACTACTTTCCAAATTTCATCTAACCCACGTCGGTTTTTAATTGAAAATCAGGGCAACGGGTTCCAAGTGAGCACCCATGATCATAAGTTGAAACTGTTACCCAGCTAGTTGCAGCTTCAGGGATTATTCCATGTAAAGCGGCCTCGCGCGCATCTCTTTTGCAATGCGCTGAGATTTCTTGGCGATCCCGATCTGAATCAAAGCTCTCCGACGAGCAGCCGTACGTGACCGGCATAAGACCCATCCAAAACTTTGATGGGATCCGTCTTTCACAGCTTTTTTATGGCTTCTTAATGTCCTTCCGCGAAAAGGAAGGTCCGCTCGAAATTTTGAAGGAGAGATCCTATGCTGTGTACCTATACCCGCCCTCGCGCGGCGCAACGATTTGTTCGCTTGTCAGTCCGTCTCATGCTCGCGACGTTTGGCGTACTCGCCATTTCGGGGACGAGCTTCGCGCAGTCCACTTTCGGCACCATTCTCGGAACGGTGAGAGACCCGTCAGGCAGCAGCATTCCCATGGCGACGGTAACGCTCATGAACACCGGCACCAACGCCGAACGTTCGGCGATCACGAACACCAACGGCGATTACCAATTCGTCAATGTCGAGGTTGGAAATTACAAGCTGACGGTCGAGGCGCCCGGTTTTCAGAAATCCGAGTTCCAGGCTTTCGATCTCGCGGCTAAGGAAACCAAGCGCGTCGATATTCCTCTGAAGGTCGCCTCGCAGGCGACCTCGGTGACTGTGGAAGCCGTCGCAGTGGTCCAGACTGACACCTCCAATATCGCCGAAACCAAGGGCAGCCAACAGCTCACCGATCTCCCCGTCGCCATTGGCACACGCTCTACCGGTTCTACCAGCGCCTGGTCAACTTTAACTGCGCAGCCGGGCGTGCAGATGGATAACACCAATAATGGACAAGGCAACATCACTGTCGCGGGGGCTGGGCCTTCCCAGCTTTCCGTCACGATCGACGGCATCAGTGCCGTCGGACCGGGAACCGAGGGCGCCCTGGCGCAGTTATTTCCTTCCTTCAATTCGATCGAAGAGATCAGGATCAGCGAAACGCTGAACCCCGCCGAATACGGTGGTGTCGCCGACATTACCACCGTTTCCAAGTCCGGAACGAATGAGCTGCACGGCGGCGTGTTTGAGAATGTACAGAACACGGACTTCAACGCCGCCGATACCTTCAGCCACATCGTAGCCGAAGACAAAATGAACAATTATGGCATCTACCTGGGAGGGCCGGTTATTTTTCCGAAGATTTACAACGGAAAGAACAAGACCTTCTTTTTTGGCAGCTTCGAGCGGCTCAGTTTGCCGAAAACGGAGACCGCTGTACTCAGCGTACCCACGGAAGCCATGCGCAGCGGCGATTTGTCGGCCTACCTGAGCGCGGCAAACGGTGGTGCGGCCAATCAGCTCTGTCAGTCGATATCCAGCAGTGGGGTCTGTACTCCCTATCCGGGAAACATCATTCCGCCGAGCCAGTTGCAGACTCCTGCGGGGCAATATGCGCAGAAACTGTTGAATTTCATTTACCCGCTGCCCAATTACGGCGCTCCCGGCGCCGTCGCGAACAACTATCTCGCTCAGTACGCAATTCCCATCGATAGCGCCCAAGGCGACGTGCGCATCGATCAAAGCTTCGGTCCTAAGCACTTCGTTTTTGCGCGCTGGACTTACAAGAATATACGCCAGACGCTCCCCCAGGGCGACTCCTCCTTCCCGCCCAACCCCAGCTCTCCGCTCCTCGGCGGTGTCTCGACTCCACAGATCTTTAACTCTTTTGCAACTTCCTACAACTGGATCATTTCTCCGACTGTGGTGAACGAACTGCGCGGCGGTTTCAGCGTGGTCCATCGCAATACCACTTTTGGCATCACTGCTCAACAGGCGGCGAGCACTCTGGGTCTGACCGTCGGCCCCGGCGCCTTGCCGGAGGCGATTCCCGCCGGAGATGACCTACCGAGCATCACGATCGCCGGTTTCATGGGAATTCAGAGCCAACAGAATGACCTGAATCCGCACGAAGGATCCTATGAATGGAGCGACACCCTCACCTGGACGAAAGGAAAGCACACCCTGAAGTATGGCTTTGACTGGCGGTATCTCAGCACCCTGGATACTCAGGTATTTAACAACTATCGTTTGGGCGCCTATACATTCAACGGTTCGGTGATGAGTGGGTTGCTGGGGAGCGGGGCGGCGACGCCCATTGCTTCCTTCTTGCTTGGCTACCCCGATCTCACCGCCATCTCCAACGTGCTCAACCCGGATACGGATGCGTATTCCAAAGCCTACGCAGTTTTCGCGCAGGACGACTTTAAGGTGTCCCAAACCCTCACGCTCAACTACGGTCTGCGTTGGGAATACCATCCCGGCTTTGAGGACAAGAACAACAACATGGTGAATTTCGACCCGTACTACAACAACGTGGTGAACGGCCAGCAAACAGGCGCGGTAATTTATCAGAGCGGAGGGTTGGCGAACATCAATCCCTTATTCACGCAGTCCATCGCCCCAACCCCCATCATTCCCGCTTCCGCAGTGGGTCTCGGGAACAGCCTGCGGCAACACAACTGGCTGGATTTTGCACCGCGCGTCGGATTTGCCTGGCGCGTCTTCAATAACAACAAGACCGTTCTCCGCGGCGGATATGGGCGATTCATCGAGTCTCTGTTGAGCAGCACGGCAATCGATGGCTGGTCGGTCGGATCGAGCGACGTCGGATATTTTGGCAATTCGATCACCAACGGCGTCCCCCAGTTCACTCTGCCTTACTCCTGGCCGTCCGATATCGCGCAACCTGGCAGCCAGTTCTTCGATCTGGCCGCCAATATTCACCTGAAGGATCCCATCGTCGAGGAATGGAATATGACGCTCGAACAGGACCTCGGCAAGGGCGTCTCGTTCCGTGCCTCCTACGATGGCAACCACGCCTACAATCTGCCGACCCAGATCAACGCCGATGAGGTGCCTGTCAACACTTTGGGCTTCGGCACTCCCGCGGTCAGTGCCATGATTCCTTTTCCGTTGATGCAGTACATCGACACTACGACCGCTACTGGCTTTCAGAACTACCAGGCCGGCACGTGGGAGGTGAAAAAGTGCTCGGCGAATTTCCAGTTCGACCTCAGCTACACCTTTACGAGAAATCTCTCGAATGTGGAGGGAGCACCCACCGCGAGCGCCCAAGGCTACGCCACCGAGTTTGGCAATATTCTGAGCAACCCGGCCCAGCCCGGTCTCGATTACGGCAACGTGCCGTTTAGCCGCCGTAATCGCGTGCTAGCCACGTTCCTATACGAGCTGCCCTTTGGAAGCGGCCAGGCTTTGCTCAACAGCAGCTCCCTTCTCGATCGCGTTGTAGGAGGGTGGCAACTCGCCGGCGTCCTGCTGTTCCAGAGCGGACCCTTTTTGACGGTTTCCACGTTGACGGACCCGTCGGGGACGGGATTCAATGTCTTCAATGCGAACGGCGGCAGGGCTGACACCGTGCCGGGGGTGAATCCGTACGCCGGCCAATCGATAGCGCAATACATCAATCCGGCCGCGTTTACGGCCCCGGCAAATGCCATCGGGAGATTTGGCGACGCAACCAATGGCGATCTCGTCGGGCCCGGCACACAGGCCGTTTCGCTTTCGCTGATTAAGCGCTTCAGCATCAAGGAACGCGCTCGGGCCGAGATCGGGTTGCAGGTTTCCAACGCATTCAACCACGCCAACTACGCGCCACCCAACGTTCTCACGACGGGGGTAGCCGGTTTTGGCCAGATCACTGCCATGCAAGTAGCCGAAGGCGCCGGCCCGCGTCAGCTTCAGTTGACCGGCCGCATCGTGTTCTAGAGGCCGTGACAAAATAGACCTCAGTGAAACAAGCACTGGTTGTGTACTTGGCCGTGGCCCTTACCGCCGCGGCCATTTACGCCGCTCCGATTCCGCTGGTGGGAACGTGGCGGCTCGATAGCCAGGAAGTCAATGGCCAAAAGACCAACGCCGAACCGCTGACCCTTAGAATCACACAGACTGGCGACACACTGAATTTCGCGTTTTCGGTTCCTGTGAACAATGTGTACCTCGTCAGCATGAGCTATGCGGTCAAATTGGACGGGAGCGAGGCGGACGTCAAGAACGCCAATGGAGAAAAGATCGGCACGGTGCAAATCGTTTCCGCCGGGCCGTCCCAATATAAGGTCACGCTGAAGGGACCGAACCGGCCGGACAGTTCCGGAAAACTGACTGTCTCGCCCGACGGCAAGACGCTGACCAGCGAGCAGGAGACCGCGCCCGGTGGGCCTTCCGGCCGCTCCATCCATTCCCGGCAGCTTTTCTCGCGCTACTAGCGGTGCGGCGTGGGCTGGATCGAGCGCTATTGCCGCCGTCCCCAGAAAGTGGCGCTGCGGCGGTTGAATTTTCAAGTGCACCTATGGGCGGGAATCATTGTGACGCTATAACTGATTGTCATCGGCGTCACCGGATCCTCATGCGGCGGCGTCAGCTCCCCCTACGAATACGTGGACACGGCGTACTTCAATCCGTACACGGGCGATTACATCTTCACGTGGCCCTACGGCGTGAATGAAAGCCTGGGCGATGGAATCATCTGGCTGCAAGTCTCGCTGCACGACGGCACATATTGGGGCTGGGGCGCAAAAATTCTGTGGGACGCGGCGGGACTGGCGATTCCGTTGCTGGCAGCCACGGGGCTACTGATGCACTGGAATCGCGCCCGCGAAGAAGATGGAAAAAGCTCCACAAGCGCCAGTCAGCCCCGGCCGCCGCGCCGCCTAGAGAGTCGCGATTTGCGGCCGTTTCGCCCAACCTTGTTCGTTTTTGCGCAAAGTTTATGATAGGCTTGATGGGACAAGAATATGGCGAAAACGAACTCAGGCGGCCGCGACATTCGAACCACGATCCATCCCTATACCAATCTGAAACTCCACCAGACCGAAGGCCCGCTGGTGATCACCGAAGGCGACGGCGTTTTTGTTCGTGATGAAAACGGCAAGGAGTATCTCGAAGGCCTTGCCGGCTTATGGAACGCCAGCCTCGGTTTTTCCGAGCGGCGTCTGGCCGAAGCCGCCTACCGGCAGATGCTGAAGCTGCCGTTTTATCACACCTTCGCGCATAAAGCCGTGGACGTCGGCATCGAATTGGCCGAAAAGCTCCTGAGCATCGCTCCGGTTCCGATGTCCAAGGTATTTTTTGTCAATTCCGGTTCGGAAGCCAACGATACCGTGGTGAAATTAGTCTGGTATTACAATAATGCGCTCGGCCGCCCCCAAAAAAAGAAAATTATCAGCCGTATGAAGGCGTACCACGGCGTAACGGTGGCGAGCGCCAGCCTCACCGGTTTGGCCAACAACCATCGCGACTTCGATCTGCCCATCGCCAATATCCTGCATGCCGAATGCCCCCATTTCTATCGCTTCGCAATGCCCGGCGAGACCGAAGAGGCCTTCGCCGGCCGCATGGCCGAGGCGCTGGAGCGGCGGATTTTAAGTGAAGGTCCCGATACCATCGCGGCCTTTATTGCCGAGCCGGTGATGGGCGCCGGCGGCGTCCTACTCCCACCCGCGACCTATTTCGATAAAATCCAGAAAATTCTAAAGAAATACGACGTGCTCTTCATCGCTGACGAGGTGATTTGCGGGTTTGGCCGCACGGGCGAAATGTGGGGCAGCACCACCTATCACTTGAAGCCCGACATGATCACGTGCGCAAAGGCGCTCTCGGCTGGTTATATGCCGATCGGCGCCGTCATGATTTCGGAATCGATTTTTGACGCGCTGGTAAAACAGTCCGAGAAAATCGGTGTGTTCAGCCACGGGTTCACTTATACCGGGCATCCGGTTACTTGCGCGGTGGCGCTGGAGACGCTCAAGATCTACGAGCAGGACGGCATCCTGGACCACGTCCGTCGCGTCGCCCCGCAAATGCAGGCAGGGCTGCGGAAGTTCGCCGATCACCCGCTGGTGGGCGAGGTGCGCGGTATAGGATTGGCCGGCGCTGTGGAACTAGTGGCCAACAAAGCCACTCGCGCTTCGTTCGATCCCGCGGCAGCGGTGGCTCCGTATCTATCCAAGCGGGCGCATCACCATGGCGTGATCCTGCGCCCCCTCGGCGATTCCATCGCCTTCTGTCCGCCGTTGATCATCAACGAGGCGGAAATCGATCTGATGCTGGAGCGCTTCGCGCTCGCCCTCGAGGATACCGTGTCAATGGTTCGGGAGCGCGGCCTGATCGAGAAAGAAATCCCGGTTTTCG
>JASIGB010000652.1:0-4529 GCA_030045355.1 Bryobacteraceae bacterium | reverse complement strand
CGCCCCGCTGTGCCGCTTTACGCTGTTCAAGCTGGGCGCCACGGATTTTACCCTGATCCTGACGTTCCATCACGTCGCCATGGACGGCCGTTCGTTCCCCAAAATCTTGAACGAGATTTTTTCGGAGTACGACGCGCGCCGCGAGGGCAAGACGATCGAATTTCCGCAGCCCAAGCCGTATACCGATTACATCAACTGGCTCGATACGGTCGACCTCGGCAAAGCGGAAAACTTCTGGCGCAATTACTTGAACGGTTTCGTACTGGCGAATCCGGTGCCGGAGTTGGATTCCCCGGCGGCACGCGAACCCGGGCGCGGGGAAGAAGAGATCGTGCTTTCCGAGCAAACCACGGACGCGCTGCGCGCGCTCGCCCAGCGCGAGCAGGTAACGTTGAACACCGTAGTACAGGGCGTCTGGGCTCTGATGATTGGCCGGTATTCGGCATCGAGCGACATCGCCTTCGGGGCCACGCGCGCCTGCCGCAATTTCGCGTCTGATACGGCCGACATGGTGGGCACGTTCATCAATACGCTTCCGGTGCGTGTCCGCATCGAAGACGGAGAGCGGATTTCAGCCTGGCTCAAGGGGATTCGCGCCTCGCAGGTGGAGATTCGCGACTACGAGCACACGCCGCTCGCGTCCATCCAGTCCTGGAGCGAGGTGCCGCACGGTGCGCCGCTGTTCGAGAGCATTCTCGTTTTCGACAATTACGAGCTGAACACGCGCATGCAGGCGCAGGGCGGCAACTGGGCGCACCGCCAGGTCCGCTTGCGCGAACGCACCAATTATCCGCTGACGCTGTATGGATACGCCGAAAAGAACCTGATCCTGCGCCTGGCTTATGACAAGGAGCATTTCAGCACGGCCTCCGTCGAGCGCATGATGGGCCACATGCGGACCTTGCTCGAAGCGCTTCCCGCTACCTCCGGTGGCACCCTCGCGGACCTGCCGATGCTGACGGCCGAAGAGCGCGGGCAATTGCGCCAGTGGAACAAAACCGAGGTGGATTACCCGAGAACCAAGACGGTTCATGACCTGATCGAGGAACAGGTGGACCGATCGCCGGGCGCCACGGCGCTGGTGTTCCGCAACCAGCGGTTGAGCTATCGCGAGTTGGATAATCGCGCCAACCAACTGGCTCAACTGTTGCTGTCCAAGGGTCTCCAACCCGGAGGCCGCGTCGCCGTGTCCATGGAGCGCGGCCCGCAGCTGATGGTCGCATTGCTGGCAACTCTCAAGGCCGGCGGCGCCTACGTGCCGCTGGATCCCACTTATCCCGCCGGGCGCATCAAGTACGTGCTGGCCGACGCCCATGCCTCCATCGTGATCACCGAAGAAAAACTTCGCCCGCAGGTGGAGAGTTTCGCGCGCGTGGTGCTGGCGATTGATTCCGACGCCGAATATGACGCGCTCGAGAAATGCAGCCAATCGCGTCCGCGCGTGGCCATGCCCAACGACAGTCCGGCTTACGTCATCTATACCTCCGGTTCCACGGGCAAGCCCAAAGGCGTGGTGGTGAACCACCGCAACGTGGTCAATTTTTTCACCGGCATGGACCAGCGCTTCGGGGAAGAAACTCCGGGTGTGTGGCTGGCCGTCACCAGCATTTCGTTCGATATTTCGGTGCTCGAGTTGTTTTGGACGCTGGCGCGCGGATACCGCGTGGTGCTCCAGGAGGACAATCAATTCTTGCCCGCCAACCCGGAGGCCGCCGGCTTCGGAACTGGCGGGGGGGCGCGCGCCATCGATTTCAGCCTGTTTTACTTCGCCAGCGATGACAGCGCCGGGGCGGAGAAGTACCGGCTGCTGCTCGAAGGCGCGAAATTCGCCGACGAAAACAAGTTCAGCGCCATCTGGACTCCCGAGCGGCACTTTCATGCGTTCGGCGGATTGTTCCCCAATGCCGCCGTGACCAGCGCGGCGCTCGCCGCCATTACCAAGAACCTGAAGATTCGCGCCGGCAGCGTGGTGCTTCCGCTGCACGACCCGATCCGCGTGGCCGAGGAGTGGGCGCTGGTGGACAATCTCTCGGGCGGCCGCGTCGGAATCTCGGTCGCTTCCGGATGGCACGATCGCGACTTCGTGTTTAAGCCCGACAACTACGCGGACCGCAAGAACATCATGATGCGGGACCTGGAAACGGTGCGCGAATTGTGGCGCGGCGGTTCGGTGAAGAGAATGAACGGGAGCGGGAAAGAAGTCAGCGTCTCCATTTTCCCGCGCCCCATCCAGCCCGAATTGCCGTTCTGGATCACCTCCGGCGGCACTCCCCAGACCTTCCAGTCCGCCGGCGAATGCGGCGCCAATCTGCTCACCCATCTGCTCGGCCAGAGCTTCGAGGATCTGGCATCGAAAATCCAGCTCTATCGCGACGCGTACCGCAAGTCCAATCCCTCGGGCCACGGACACGTGACGCTTATGCTGCACACCTTCGTGGGCAAGAGCGATGAAGAGGTGCAGGAGCTGGTCCGTACCCCGTTCTGTAATTACTTGAAGAGCTCAGTGGACCTGATGAAGCAGGTGGTCAAGGGCTTGGGCGACGATCTTTCCTCGACCACCCTCAGCCAGGAGGACATGGAGGCGCTGATCGATCACGCCTTCACGCGCTATTTCCGCTCGAGCGGGCTGTTTGGCACCGTGGATACCTGCATGGCTACGCTGCAAAAACTGAAGGATCTCGGCGTGGACGAAGTGGCCTGCCTGGTGGACTTCGGCATCGCGGCCGACACGGTGCTCGCCAATCTGGACAACCTGCGTGAGCTGGCCGCGCGCGCCAACCGTCCTGCGGTTCCGATGGGCTATTCGATCCCCGAGCAGATCTTGAGGCATCACGTGACGCACATGCAGTGCACGCCGTCGCTTGCGCGTCTGCTCGCGGGCGACGCGATGGGCCGCCAAGCTTTGGCCTCGTTGCGCAAGTTCCTGGTAGGCGGCGAAGCGCTTCCCGTTTCACTCGCGCAGGAATTACAGCAAATCGGCGTGAGCGAGATCTACAACATGTACGGTCCCACCGAGACCACCATCTGGTCGACGATGGAGAAACTCCCGCCGCGCGTCAAGGACATTTCCATCGGCCGGCCGATCGCCAACACCTCGGTTTTCGTTTTGGACTCCAACCGCGGCGAGGTCCCGGTCGGCGTCCCCGGCGAGCTGTACATCGGCGGTGAGGGCGTGGTGCCGGGCTATCTGGACCGGCCGGAACTGACGGCCGAACGCTTCGTCCAACTCGATTTTGCCGGCCAGCGCGCCTATCGCACGGGCGATCTGGTGAAGTATCTGCCCGACGGCCGCCTGGCGTTCCTCGGCCGCGTGGATCATCAGGTGAAGATCCGCGGGCATCGCATCGAAATGGGCGAAATCGAGGCGGCGCTGGCGCAACATTCCACCGTGCAGGAGGCGATCGTCACCACCGTCGATTACGCGGGCGAAGGCAGCGCGCTGGTGGCCTACGTGGTCGCCAGGCGTGGCGCGCCGGTCCCGCAGCCCATGGAGCTGCGCAAATTCCTCGAGACGCAATTGCCGTCCTTCATGGTGCCCGGTACGTTCGTGCCGCTGGACGCCTTCCCGCGCACGCCCAATGGAAAGATCGACCGCAAGCTGCTGCCGCATCCCGACCTGGTTCCCCAGCAGCGGTCGGTGATCGCGCCGCGCAATGCAGTGGAAGAAAAGCTGGCTGCCATCTGGCGCGAAGCGCTGCACATCACCGACGTGGGCATTCGCGACAATTTCTTCGATTTGGGCGGGCACTCGCTGCTGTTGATCCGCCTCATTTCGCAAATTCAGAAAGAGTTCGGGCAGCGCTTGCCGGTGGCGACGGTTCTCGAATCGCCGACCATTGAGTCCTTGGCTATCGTGCTCGGCGGCCAACAGACCACCGCGACCGTCTGCCGCGTGATTCCGTTGAAGCCGCAAGGAACGCGTCCGCCGTTCATTTGTCTGGGCGCGAGCCCGCTGTTCCTGCCGCTCGCTCGTTTACTCGGGCCCGATCAGCCGTTCTGCGGGGTCGATCTTACGCAGCTCAAGAAGATCAACTTGCCGGATCCGTGCAAACTGGAGGACATCGCCAGGTACGTGGTGGAGGCGATCCGCGAATATCAGCCCCAAGGCCCGTATTCGATTGGCGGCTGGTGCCTGTATGGTGTCCTGGGTTATGAAGCCGCACGCCAATTGACGGAGCAGGGACATCAGGTCGAGCTCCTTACCCTCATCGACTCGCCCAACGTCTCCTACGGCCGGCAGCTCTCCGGTCCGGAGAAGGCGCAGATGAGGATGCAGAAATGGTTTTTCCACCTTTCCACGCTCGCTAAGTCGAACCCGGCCGAGATGGTCCGCTATACCAAGGAACGTCTCAACGTCGCGCGCGGCAAACTGATGCGTGAGCGGGAGCGCGTAGCCTTTGAGATGGGCCTCCAAGATGAAGATATTCGCCTGATGGATATCGATCCCATCTTGTTTTATGCGGCCACGCATTACGATCCGCCGCCTTACTCGGGCCGCGTGTTGATGGTGCAGGCCGCCGAGACTCCCT
>JASIGB010000651.1:0-3394 GCA_030045355.1 Bryobacteraceae bacterium | reverse complement strand
TGCGTTGCCCAGATACTGACCGGTCAAATCGTTGCCGGCGGCTCCGCCTGCAGCCGATGCAGGCACCCCGCTGGGAGCGGCCCCAGTGAACGGCGTTGCACCGGCCGCCGGTGCGGCATTTCCGTATCCCGAGCCATAGCCGTAGGGACTGCTTCCATAGGCTGGTGAGCCATAAAATCCGGGATTAGCGCCATAGCCTCCTGCGCCAAATCCATTGCCAAAAGCACCAGCACCAGCGCCAGCGCCGCCGCCAAAGCCACCTGTCCCCAATCCGCCTGCGCCGGCTCCAAAACCCGTGTTGAAGCCATTACCGGTGCTTCCGAAACCAGAACTGCCCATGCAGGCCGTGATGGAGTTCTGCCCGCCTGGATAGCCGTAAGCGCTGCCATATCCGGCGAGTTGGCCGTAGAGAGCCTGGATGGAGCAGGCCATGGAAACCGCATCGCCATAACGGACGCGATAGACGTAATCCTTGATCCCGCCGGCGGCGGGCTTGATGGGAACGTCGAGCTTGGCGAGCCACTCTTCCACTTCCTTGAACGCCCCGGGATTCGACGCCACGGCAATGATGGTGTTGATGCGGTCAATGGGCAGAAATTTGATGGGCGAACTCTTTTCGGAAAACGCCATGGCCTTAGAGATGTCCTCCAGTTCCTTGGCGATGTCGCTGGGCCGGCCGTTCCTGACGGTCAGCACGCGCACACGCTGGTTGGCGAGCTGATCGCTATCGAACATCGTCACCAGTTCCATCGTGCGGCGCATGCTGCGCTGGCTGTCGAGCAATAAGAGAAGATTGGCGGGAGCGTAGACGTACACGCGGGCGTTCTCGCCGATGAACGGTTCCAGAACCTTGGCCAGCTCATCGGCCGTGATGTACTTCAAGAACACCAGATTGAGCATGGTCTGGTCGCCTTCGGGGATCTCGGCCGGATCGGTGATCGTTTGCGGCGGCAACGGCAGATGGGAGATGTCCGTGAGGGGCACGATGCGATACAGGTCGCCCTGTTTCACCATGCCGAAGCCGTTGATCCGTAGGATGGTCTCCAGCAACGAGCGCGTGTCAATGTCCTTGGTTTCGCCGTAGGTATTGAGGATGACGCCGCCTTTCACGCGCGGGTCGAGGATGTAGTTGATCTTGAGTTTCTGCGCCAGCAGATCGATGACTTCGGTGAGCGACGCGTTGTTTAAAGCAAGGCCACCGTAAACCGTGGGCGGCGTAGCGGGCCGTGCCGGGGTTTGGGCTTGCGCCGCGGGCTGCGCCGCTTGACCGGGCGCTGGGGCGGCCGCCGCGGGCGTCGTACCATTCGCCGCGGGCGGATTTACGGGAGTTGGCTGGGGATTCCCAGCGCCAGGCGCTGGCCGTGGGGGCGCTAAATTCGGCCGGGGCATGAGGCCGGGGAAAACCGGGCCGGTGTAGGGAACCGCCTGTGGTGGCTGAGGCGGTTGCTGTTGCTGTTGCTGAGCCAGAACCGGTACAAGACAAGCCAGAGCCACCGCCGGAATACCAACCCGCAGAATGTTCACTGATTCGTTCCCCGCTCGAGATGCCTCGTCATGTTCGTTCTTCCTTTATCGGGACGGCTCCCAAAAGCACACGCTTCCCATAGGCGTGCGGTTCACGACCTTCTTCATGCCGTCGACGATGGTGCCGGCCGGCGAGGTATCGTCGGCATAACAGGTCCTGTTTCCGGCACCGCTATATTCGCCGGGCCCGGAATGGGAGGAAGAGGAGTTGGAAAGAGTCTGGGCCGCGGACTTGGGTGGCGCCGCCAGACCGGCAGGCGCTGCCGCCGCGGGAGCGGAGGATATTTCGATCGGGGTTCGATCGATCAGCTCGTCCAGCCGCTTCTTGAAGTCCTTGCCGTCCCACTCGAAGTCGGCGTAACTGTTGTCGACAGATACAATCTTCCACGGGCCGATGGTGTCGCCGGGATGATAGCCTTTCTGCGGCCCGCCTGCTTTTTCGCTGAGCACGATGGTGGGAGGAACGCCGTCCCACAACATCACGCCGTGAGCCACCGGAAACGGAGGCTGGGGTTTCTCCGGCGGTGGGGGCGGAGGATCGACAATGACGTTCGGATTGCGATCGGGCGCGAACAGATCCTTGGTGGCGACGTCGGCAAATTCGCCGGCGGTCACCGGGTCCACCTTCATTAGCGGCGCAAGGCCGGGCACACGCGAGGCGGCCAGCGTACTGTGGAGCAAAGCCAGGTCGCGGGCGTGCGAAGCGATCCGCTCGCGGCGCAATTGCCAGCACAGAAGCCCGACGGCCACGAGCAACGCCAGATCCAGAATGCGCAGCTTCGCGATCACAGATCCGGCAAACCTTTCTCTTTAGGCACCAGGCGCTTGGCCACCAGGCCCGAGATCGTTAGCCGAATGGGCATGGTCTTTTGCTTGGGCTGTGATGCGCCGAAGCGAATCTCCTCGGTCGCCACCAGTTCCGGTTGAGCGCTCAAGGCGGCCAGAAAATTAACCAAGTCCTCGATGCGGCAGGTAGTGGTGATCGATACGCTCACCTGACCGTAGGCCGCGCCGAAGGTACGCGGACGGCCGAGTTCCACCTGCCCGACGTCGAGCGCAGGACTCTGTTGCTGGGCCACGCGCTTGACGATCTGGAGCAGTTGGGCCTGCGCCTGTTCGGCGGTATCGCCGGGAACCAGATTTTTCTCCCGCTCGGCGAGTTCACCGGAAACCTGCTTCCACACGGCCTGTTTGCCGGGAAGCGTCGCAGCCTGCTGGCGAAGGGCGGCCAAACGTTTCTCGGTGCGATCCATGCTTTCCACTGGAACGCCGGCCTTCGCGCCCGCGGCGCTCGATGACGGGGTGGAATTGGAGAACCAGTAATAGATTCCGCCCAGCACCATAGCGGCGGCCCACACAACCAGCAAGCGGCGCTCGCGATCCGATATCGTCATGGATTCGCCGCCCTCCGCGAGGAGCGGATACTGAAGATTTCACCGCCCGAGCTCTTCTGCAGCGGCAGCGAGAACGCAGAGCCCTGGAATTGGTGCGAACCATCCAGCAGCTTGATCAGTTCGGCGGCCTGGTTCGTCTCGCCGGTGATACTCACCGAGGTTCGCGTAAGCTGCAGCGAAGTCACCCAGGCGGGAGGCGCCAGCAGATGCGTGAGCGCGTTGAGGGCGTCGAGGTCCTGGCGGGTCTGCCGCTTGAAGTTGTCGAGCGTTTGGGCGCGGTTGCGGTCGTTGACGGTCTCGCGATCGGCGTCCACCGCTTTCCTCGCCAACGGCGCGAAGATGCGAATCTGCGCTTCGAGCAGCCCGGCATAGCGGCGATCGGAGTAGCTGGGATAGGCGAGCGCCGCCACGGCCAGCAGCAACGTCACCGACGCCAGGGCGGCTGTGGGAATGTAGCGCAAGCGCGATGCCGAACG
>JASIGB010000650.1:0-4752 GCA_030045355.1 Bryobacteraceae bacterium | reverse complement strand
TTCGGATTTCAAGCGATCGAGTTCGGTGCCATGGATGGCCTGGACGGCCGAATCGCCTTCCATGACGCCGATGCGGGCCGTCGGCCAGCCGAAGGTGAAATTAGGATCGAAGCCCTGGCCGGCCATGGCGTAATAGCCGGCGCCGCTCGCGTGGTTCAACGTGAGCACGATCTTCGGAACAGTGGCGCAGGCCATTGTTTCAACCATTTCGGCACCAGCGCGTATGATGCCATTGCGCTCGGCATCGACGCCGACCATGAAGCCGGAGACGTCCTGCAAATAGATCAACGGCACGTTGTTGCGGTGCGCATTCTCGACGAAATAGGCGACCTTGCGCGCGGATTCGGTGTACACGATGCCGCCGATGCGCGCGCCGCCTTCGGTTTTCAAGAATCCGCGGCGATTGGCGATCAAGGCGACGGGGCGGCCGAACAGTTTCGCGTCGGCGCATAGCAACTCGGGGGCGTGGTGCGGCTGAAACTCCAGATAATCGTCGCGATCGAAAATACGCTCGATGGCCTCTTCGACGTTGTAGGGCAGCCGGTGATCGGTGGGCATCAGATCGTAGAGGCCTTCGGCGGGTTTGGCGGGGGACGAGCTGTCGTGTTCAGCGATGGGGCGAGGCATGGCGCGAAAACGCTCGCGAATCATTTGAAGACAGTCCGCGTCGTCCTTGGCCGTGTAGTGCGCGACGCCGCTGGCGGTAGTGTGCATGCGCGCGCCGCCGAGCGATTCGGCATCCACCACTTGACCCACGGCGCCTTTCACCAGGTTGGGCCCGCCGAGGCCCATGAAGCTGGTGCCTTCCACCATGATGATGACGTCGCTCAAGGCGGGGAGATAGGCGCCGCCAGCGATACACGGTCCCATGACGGCGGCGATCTGCGGAACGTGCAGACGCCTGCGCATCAGCGAATTGTAGTAGAAGATGCGCGCGGCGCCATACTGGCCGGGGAAAATTCCATCCTGCAAGGGAAGGTTGACGCCCGCGGAATCGACCAGGTAGACGATGGGAACGCGATTGCGCATGGCGATTTCCTGCGCGCGGAGGATTTTGGTGATGGTTTCGGGCCACCAGGCGCCGGCCTTCACGGTAGCGTCGTTGGCGACGACGACCGCCGGACGGCCTTCAATTTTTCCAACGCCTGTGACTACGCCTGCGGCGGGTGCCTGACCATCGTACTGATCGTAGGCGACGAGGAGGCCGACTTCAAGGAACAGCGCGCCGGGATCAAAGAGCTTGGCAATGCGCTCGCGCGCGGTGAGTTTGCCGTCGCGATGCTGTTTTTCGACGCGTTTGGGCCCGCCGCCTTGCCGCAATTGATCCTCGAGCACGAGCAGATCGTCGACGAGCTGCCGCATGTGGGGCGTCGAGGCGGTGGGCACCAATTTCAGAATACATGAGTCGCGCGAAGCCCCACGCGCTACTGCAGGGAGAATACGGCATCCGGAGTCTCGACGCCGCCGACGGCCGCCTGCAACGAAACTTCGCCGGAGCCAAGGCCCCCGGGAACCGTCAGGTTGATCTGGTAAAGGCCGGGGCCGGACAACCCTGCAAACGACGGCGTCACGCTAACCTGGTTGATTTCGAGCGTCACGGGATTGGTGGTTGGCGCCACTCCGGAAAATGCCTGACCAGCCGGAACCGCGGGATTGGTCGGCCCAAACCCAGTACCGAAAAGTTCAACCACATCGCCTGGTTTCGCGGCAACAGTTGGATAACCGAGTGAATTTCCGGTCGGCCCAAGGATGTCGTAGCTGCCTCCACCGTAGGCGCCCGAACCGTCGGATCTCAGGATGATGCCAGCTACATGCATGGAAGCGTCCAGCAGGAAAAACAAAGGACCTAACTCAGCCAGCGTTACAGTGGATGCACCACTACCGACAGCGGTGGTCACCACCACGGGCGCTGTCCCGCTTGTCGTGACATTCGGGACTTGCAAGTCAATCTGTCCGGGGCTGACATACGAAAGATAAGCCTCTTGCCCGCCAATGGTCACAGTGGTGCCGCCGAGGGACGTTGGAAAGTTTCCCGTCCAATCTGCCGTGCCGCCGGCCAGATTGGTTCCGTAAATCGACACCCACTCTCCGGACTGTACCGTTCCTGGGACGATCCCATTTGAACTAATCTTCGGGAGAAGCCCCGTCCCACCACCCCCGGTGGTGAAGGCCACACCAAAGGGTGAACTGCCCACGCCTATCGTGCCGACAACAGCGTTGCTCGATGTGTCGATTACCGTGACGGCGCCGTTGCCGATACCGGTAACGTTGGTTGCAATCGTCACATAGGCACGCGTTCCGTCCGGGCTAACAGCCACGCCAGTGGGTCCAGTCCCCACGCTCACCATGTCGACTACGGTGTTGCTCGACGTGTCGATCACCGAGACGGGGCCGGTGCCTCCGGGGCCGAAGGTCACCACATAGGCGTGCGCTCCGTCAGGCGTGATGGCAACCCCAACGGGGGAGTCCGCTACATTCGGCACGGATACTGTCGTGTCCACGGTGTTGGTCGAGGTGTCGATAACCGACACCGAGCCCAGGGCGTCGGCCACATAGGCACGCGTTCCATCCGGGGTGATGGCCACCCCCACGCTGCCCACGTTTCCCAACGTCACTGTGGCGGCCACCGTATTGCTTGATGTGTCGATTACCGAGACGGAACTGGATCCCATGCCGACGTTGCTGATGTAGGCGCGCGTTCCGTCCGGCGTGATGGCCACTCCACCGGGGGCAATCCCCACCGGAACCTTGGTCACCACCGTGTTGCTCGACGTTTCTATCACCGCCACGGAGTTGGCGTTGGCTTGCGTCACATACGCGCGCGTTCCGTCCGGGGTGACAGCCACGCCGGTGGGGCAGCCCCCTACGAGAAACTTGCTGGCCACTTTGTTGCTCGATGTGTCGATCACCCAGACGTCGCCGCCGCAATTCGCTACATAGACGCTGGTTCCGTCCGGTGTGATGGCGACCCCTTGGGGTTGGGTTCCCACCATTACTGTAGCGATCACGGTGTTACTCGATGTGTCGATCACCGAGACGTTATCGGAGCCGAAGTTCGCCACGTAGGCGAGAGCTTGAGCGTAAGAAAGCTGGCTTGAGCCCCAAAGCCCAGTTAACGCTGGGATCGAAACAGCGAAGACAGACGCTATTCTCCCAGACATCATCTTCTTCACCCCGTGACGCAAGTATACACCTACTCGTTTTGAGTTGAGCCCTGGGTGGTGGGGTCTTAGCGGGGATACGCGGGGTTCGGTGGTGGTGGCGGATGAGATTTTCGCTCCACGATGATTGCGCGGTATTGCTTGTTTTTTTCGTCCGAGAAATACATTGGATCGCCTGCCTGAGCCTTGGGGTCAATAGATACGTCGATTGGGCCGATGTTGAGACGTGGAATACGATGGCCAGCCTTATAACGTACTGTAAACAGCCCCAGCGGACTATCGATGGAGTACAAGAACTCATGGCCAGTTTGCTGGATTGAATTCAATTTAGCTTGATGGAAATAGTGAGTCCTGCCTTGAGCAGCCCCAACTATCAGGACCGCGAGGATTGCAGTTTCTGGATGCGCTCGTAGTCTAAACAAGTCACCCATCCAGCCGAAAACCCTAACATCCTGGGACATGTTAACTATACCTACGTTACCTATGCAGAGATTATTGCAACGGCCACAGATGTCAGGATTGCTTTTGGTGACCGACTTCCACCAATAGGGGAGGTCAAACCGCTCGGTGGCCTGACGATGCCACATGACGTTGCACTCAGCTTCGCCCAAATGGTCGCTAAGATTAGACCCGCTATCGAAAGGGCCAGAGGTTTCAGCGGCGATAAAACGGCGGTTCTCGAACAGACTGTAGATCCCGCGCGGTAGCTACTGCAGGGTTCTTCAAAGCAACGCCGTAGTCATCTCTCGCTAAGACCCCACTACCGAGGCCTGGAGCGCCTTTTACGGCCGCTATGACCACGGATGGCCCGCGCAGTTGCAGCCTGTGCAATTCCAGGGAACTCGCCAAGGCGTCTTCACGCTATGCTAAGGGCGTGCGCGGGATGGACAAGAGGGGGCGTTGCGACGCGGTGTCCGCAGGGATGCGGACACGGCACGCTGGGAGCGTGCGCCACCGGTCAGACAAATGTTAGGGATCGATCCGAAGGCGGCGCGGGCGGCGTGGACGGTGTTTCTGGTCGCGTTGCTGGTGGCGGCGGCGTACGCCATTCGCGAGATCATCGCGGTTTTTGCTATCTCACTCCTGTTCGGTTATCTTTTGATGCCGCTGGTGGGACTTGTGGGGCGGGTGACGCCGCGGCAGGTTTCGCCGCGCATTGCGCTCGCGATCGTCTATTTGGCGCTGGTGGGCGCGATTGTGGCGCTCGCCTTGACGCTGGGGCCGCGTTTGGCGGATGAGGCGAATAACCTCGCGATGCAATTGCCATCGCTGCTCAGCAACCCGAGCTGGATGGAGAACATTCCGCTGCCGGCGGCGCTGGAGCCCGCGCGGGCCGATCTGGTCCAGCACCTGGAAGCGCAACTGAGCAGCAGCGGCCAGCAGATTCTGCCCTATATCAGGAGCCTGAGCGGGCACCTGGTGTCGGGTGCGAAATATGCGTTGTATTTCGTGTTGATTCCCATCCTGGCGTTTTTCTTTTTGAAAGACGGCACGATTATCCGCGACGACATCCTTTCGACGCTGGTGGAAGAGCGGCGGCGTCCGGTGGTGGAAAACATTCTTTCGGACATCAATGAGCTGCTGGGAGAAT
>JASIGB010000649.1:0-2681 GCA_030045355.1 Bryobacteraceae bacterium | reverse complement strand
TCGTGGATGATGGCGACGCGGTCGCAGAGCCGCTCCACGACTTCGAGAACATGCGAGGTCAGAAACATGGTGGCGCCGCGGCGAACCTGATCGAGCAGGATTTCCTTCATCAGGCGCGCGCCCACAGCGTCGACGCCCTCGAACGGCTCGTCGAGCAGGAACAACTCCGGCCGATGGATCAGCGCGGCGGCCATGGCGACGCGTTTGCGCATGCCTTTGGAGTAATCCCCGATCAGCTTGCCGGGCTCGGCGTCGAGCTCGAATAAGGCCAGCAGCTCACGGGCGCGCTCGCGGGCGAGGTTGCGGGAAAGGCCATACATGCGTCCGACGAATTCGGTGAATTCGAAACCGGTGAGATGATCGAACAACAGGCTTTCGTCGGGGACCAGACCGATTTTGCCTTTTACATCGAGCGCGTGCTGGGGCATGGGAAGGCCGAGCAACTCGATGCTACCGGAAGTGGGCGGCGCCAGGCCCATCAGCATCTTGATGGTGGTGGTTTTGCCCGCGCCGTTAGGACCCAGGAAACCGAAGAAGCAGCCGCGGGGGACTTCCAGGTCCAGCCCATCGACGGCGGCCTTATTCCCATAGACCTTGCGCAGGTCGTGGACCGCGATGGCAGCGGTACTCATATATTTTCCATGGTACAAAGCCCTCTCCGGGACCGGCACTCAAGCTTTTCACGTATCCTGACGATAATTCAAGCGTGACAGCTTCCGCCAGTACGCCTACCGCAGGTACGCCTACGGTGCGCGAGCGCGCCATGATCGCGCTCGGGCAGCTTCCGCCGTTCTCGCCCATCTTGAACCGCCTGATTGCGAGCCTGGCCAGCGAAGATGTTTCGTTCGCCAAAGTGGCCGAGTTAATTGAAAAAGATACGGTGCTCGCGGGCAACATTCTGAAGCTGGTGAATTCGGCGCTGTACGGCTTGGCGGGCACAGTGAATTCAATTCGGCACGCGGTTTCGCTGCTGGGGATCGCCAAGCTGCGCAATGCAGCCCTTAGTATGTCCGTGGCGCGGATGTGGGGACAGGTGAAGACGCCGGCGGGGTGGTCCACGGCGAACTTCAATCAGCACTCGGTGGGCGTGGGAATCCTGGCCGATCTGCTGGCTCAGCGGCTGGATGTGCAGTATGCCGAGGGCGCGTTTGCCGCCGGGTTGTTTCACGATCTGGGCTTGATGCTGGTGGCCATCGGGCTGCATGACGAATACAAGCAGCTCACGCTGCTGTGCCAGGAAAGCAAGAAATGGGAGCCCGAATACGAGACGCAGGTACTCGGCATGACGCACGCCGAGCTGTCCGCTGAGGCGCTGGCGAAATGGAATCTGCCGCAGGAGATCCAGACCGGCGTTCGCTATCACGGAACGCCGGAACTGGATCCGACGCCGGTGGAACCCGGGCAGATCGCACTCAGCAGCCTGCTGGCGGCCGCGGACCGTTATGTGAAAGGCACAGGCGTTTTCGTTAGCCTGTTCGAAGCCCCCTGCGACAATCCGGAAGCGGCGCTCGAAGGGCTGGGCCTCGGCGAACGATTGCCCGCCATCCTGACCGAGTTCAATAACGAGTTTTCGGCGATCCGATCGTTCTTTTAGATCATCTTATTTCGGGATCAACACTTGCTTTGCCCACTTTTATTCGTCTGGCGATTAGATCGTGTTACTGCCTCGCGTTAGGTCATTTTCAACATCCAAGAGTTGCTGCGCGATCTCTGTTGTTGCGGGCGCGGCCACGTTCAGGGTAAATCCTGGGGAGAGAACGGGATGGCCCGCAATCGTTGCCTCGACCAACAGATCAACGGCTCCGGGATTTGCTTCATTGAAAGAAACCGTACACAAGTAGTCACCGCTGGACTGCAAAGCCAGAGTACAGAGAGCGCCACCCAACGGCTGCGCATTGTCGTCGGCTCGATACAACTGCATACTCTGCGGTATGTCACTGGTGTTGAGCTGAAGCGGGTTCACATCGATCGTGACATTCGTGGCTGTCCCGGCCTGCACTACATTCGGCAGAGTGACCGGAGGTGTCGCAAGCTCGCAAGTCATCCCCGTTGGGTCGGACGGCGTGAGCTGGTAGGCATTAGCAGTAGACTGCTGAACCCGCACCATCGTGCAGCTCGCGCTTTGGTCCGTCAAAAGCTGAACCACAAAAGGATTGGTAAGCCCGGCTAGAACGATACTGTTGGCCTGTGCCTTGAAAGTGCCGGCGTCGAGATCGACGGTGAGGCTAGAAATCCAACCTGGCGCCTGTCCCGTGCTGTCTTGATAAGTGAATATCTGGGTGCCTGGTTGTTGAACGAACACGCTCTTCGCAAAGGTGGCACCAAAATTTCCAACCGAAAACAAGACGTAAGACGCATCCGTTAGGTTCAGTCCCTGGATCGTGCCTTGTAGCACATAGCTGTCGGTGGCCGTTGGGCTGATATTAATAGAAACCGAGTTCACGGCGAGTGATGCCGTCTGCGCCATCAACTCAGATGTTGAAAGTCTGAAAAGAACGAGAATACTGACGGTAAGAACAACGGCTCGCAGTGATACACGGGCAAACATGGTGGACGCACCTTTCGGGGGCAATTCCCAGAGATTAGCGAACATTATAGTACGCCACAAAAACGGCGGATTTTGTGGAGGTCGTTTTCTAGAGAAAGAATTCGCCCGCGCCGACGATTTCCGCCGGCCCGGT
>JASIGB010000648.1:0-6352 GCA_030045355.1 Bryobacteraceae bacterium | reverse complement strand
GCGCGAGCTGATCCTCTCGCAGGGCGGCCTCCAGGCCGCGAACAGCTACGTCAAGATCAATCTCAGCCTGTTCGATCTGTTCCCCCGCGATCGCGCACCGTCGGTTCCGCCCGAGATGGTGCTGGCCGGCAACTTCGTTTATGAAATGTCCTCCTGGACGCGCGCCATCGTGATCCCGCTTTCCATCGTGCACGCGCTGAACCCTCGCCGTCCGGTGCCGGCCGGATTCAATTTACAGGAATTATTCGTCGCCGATGGCCAGCAACTGGAATTTCGCCGCGATCGCGCCAGCTTCACCTGGCGGAATGTCTTCCTGCGGCTCGACAAGGCGCTGAAGCTGTGGGAAAAATACGGTTCGAAATCCATCCGCGAGCGCGCCATCCGCAAAGCCGCCGATTGGATGCTGGAGCACACGCGCTATTCCGGAGGCGTGGCGGCCATCTATCCGCCCATGATGTACGTCATCATGGCGCTGGATTTGCTGGGTTATGGCCCCGAAACCCCCGAACGCATCGAGGCCCAACGCCAGTTCGACAATCTCATGGTGGACGACGCCCGCGATGGGAAACGGCGCTTCTTCTTCCAGCCGTGCTTCTCCGTCGTTTGGGACACGGCCATCGCCGCATTCGCCCTGGGCGAGGCCGCGGAGCCGCCGCACGATGCTTTGCGCCGCTCCGCCGATTGGCTGCTCACCAAAGAAGTGCGCCGCAAAGGCGACTGGTCCGTCAAGCGCCCCAAAACCCAGCCTTCCGGCTGGTATTTCGAGTTCGCCAACGAATTCTATCCCGATATCGATGACACCGCCATGGTGCTGCTGGCGCTCAATCGCTCCTCGGCGTCCAGTTCGGAAGCGCAGCAGGCCTCCGAGCATCGTTCCATTCAATGGCTGTTCGACATGCAGTCGAAGGATGGCGGCTGGGCCGCCTTCGACGTGGATAATGACTGGCGGCCGCTCAGCTTCGTTCCTTTCGCCGACCATAACGCCATGCTCGACCCTACCTGCCCCGATATCACAGGCCGGGTGCTGGAGGCGCTCTGCGCCTACGGCTATCACCGCTCGCATCCGGCCATCGAAAAAGCGGTGCAATACCTGATTCGCACCCAGGAACAGGACGGAAGCTGGTACGGGCGCTGGGGCGTCGATTACCTGTACGGCACGTTCCTGGCTCTGCGCGGATTGGCGGCCGCCGGCGTGAGCGATCGCGAAGCTTACGTCCAGCGCAGCCTGGAGTGGGTTCGGTCGATTCAAAATTTCGACGGAGGTTGGGGGGAAAGCTGCGACAGCTATCGTCTGCACACCTTCGTCGCCGCGCCCAGCACTCCTTCCCAGACCGCCTGGGCCGTGCTCGCTCTTCTGGCCGGTGGCGACACTACCAGCACCAGCCTTTTCGATGGAATCGAATTTTTGATCCGCACGCAGAAAAGCGACGGAACTTGGGACGAAGAGTTGGCCACCGGAACCGGATTCCCGGAGGTATTTTACTTGTCTTATCACTTGTACCGGCACTCGTTCCCGCTCCTGGCGCTGAATACTTTCCTGAGGATGAGGTCCGGCGGCAACGAAGCGCAGGGAGGGAGCCACGGCCGTGAACATTGAACCGCCGCGCGCGCTAGCAAGGCAGCCGCGCGCGAATACTGAGCCGCAAACGTTAGCAAGCGGGCGCACCGGCATCGTGATCGCGTGAGGCCGACGTTAATCACAGGCGCGACCGGTTTCTTGGGGTGGCACGTCGCCCATCGATTGCTTGCACGCGGGGAAAAGGTGCGAGCCCTGGTGAGAGATACGGGCAGAGTACGGGAATTCGACGGGGAAGTGGTGGTGGGAGATCTGCGCGATCCGCATTCCCTGGAGCGCGCCGTCGCCGGTTGCGCCGTGGTGTATCACGTGGCCGCCGATTATCGCTTGTGGGCCAAGGACCCTTCGGAGCTTTACCGCTCCAACGTCGCAGGCACCAGAAACCTGTTGACGGCCGCGCGCGACGCGGGCGTAGAGCGCGTGGTTTACACCAGTACGGTCGGCTGCATCGGAATTCCCGGCGATCGGCCAGGAAATGAAGACACCGAGGTTGGCGTGGAGGAGATGAACGGAGCCTACAAGCACTCGAAATTTCAGGCCGAACAAGTCGCGATGGAGTTTGCGCGCGCCGGGTTTCCGGTGGTGATCGTCAACCCTACCGCGCCGGTCGGCGATCGCGACTTCAAGCCCACCCCTACCGGAAAAATCCTGGTCGATTATCTCAAAGGCGAGATGCCGGGGTTCGTCGATACCGGTTTGAATCTGGTGGACGTGGAAGATACCGCCGAAGGTCACTTGCTGGCCTGCGAGCGCGGCGTAAGCGGCGAGCGCTACATTCTGGGCTCTGAGAACCTCACGCTGCAGCAGATTTTCACGCGTCTGGCCGCCGTCAGTGGCGGAAGCGCGCCGCGCTGGCGCATCCCCTACGCCGTGGCCTATGCCGCCGGCCTCGCCAGCACCGCCTGGGCGAATTTGACGGGCCTGGAGCCGCGCGCGCCCCTCGACGCGGTGAAAATGGCGCGCAAAAAAATGTTCGTTTCACTCGACAAGGCCAAGCGCGAGTTGGGATTTAATCCGCGGCCGGTGGATGGCGCGTTGCAACGCGCGGTGGACTGGTTCCGCGCCAATGGTTATGCCTAATTGGAGCCACCTGTAATTGCTGCTCTTTGTGGCTGCCGAACGCCGTGAATTGCAAGGGTTGCTGCGGCATGTGAAGGGCGCTAGGAAAGTGGATTGGCCTCTCGATTTTGCGCGGGTCGGAGGCTTGAACGGAGAGCGCGTGGCGCTGGTCGCCAATGGCCCCGGGCCGGGGTTGGCCGGGCGTGCGGTGGACATCGTGAGAGGACGGGAAAGCGTGGATGGTTTGGTAAGCGTGGGATTCTGCGGAGCGCTGGAGCGATCCTTGGCGGCGTGCGATATTTTTGTAGCCACCGAAGTGATCGGCGCCGGCCCGTCCTCGGCTCCCCAGACCAAGCGCGCTTTCAAAAGAGGCAGGCTGTTATCGCTCGACCGTGTCATCGGTTCTTCCTCCGAGAAAGCCGAACTTGCTGTTCGCGCCGACGCTGTCGAAATGGAGGCCGCCGCCGTGGCCGAGCGCGCGGCCCGCTGGAACATCCCCTTCTACGCCGTGCGCGTCATCACCGACACCGCGCAAGAGGATTTGCCATTGGATTTCAATCCAACCCGCTCCGCGGCAGGCCATTTCAGCCGGACCAAAATTCTGGTTGCGGCCCTGCGCAAACCCGTCGCGGTGCTGCCCGAACTCATGAAACTGAATCAACGAACCAAACGCGCCGCCCTGGCGCTGGGAGATTTTCTTGCCGACGCTCGATACTGAGTTAGCTGCCGCGCCCGCCGCCGTCCCTGCCCACATGCAGGCCGCCGTGTATACCGGCGACAGCCGCGTAGCAGTGCAACAGGTGCCGACCCCCGCCATCGGGCCCGGCGAGCTGCTCATCCGCGTGGAAAGCTGCGGGATCTGCCATACCGATCTCAAGAAAATCGAATACAACCTGCTCGCCCCGCCGCGCATCTTTGGTCATGAGACGGCGGGCATCGTGGCCGCCGCCGGTCCCGGCGTCCGCGAGTTCTCGCCCGGCGATCGCGTCATCGTCTTTCACCATATTCCCTGCCAGCAATGTTTTTACTGCCGCCACAAGCTCTACGCGCAGTGCCCGGTTTACAAGAAGGTCGGCGTTACCGCGGGCTATGAACCCGCGGGCGGCGGCTTCTCGCAATACGTCCGCGTGATGGATTGGATCGTCCGCCGCGGCGTGGAAAAAATTCCGGAGGGCGTTTCCTTCGATCGCGCCTGCTTCGTCGAGCCCGTCAACACCTGTCTCAAAGGCGTGGTCCAACTCGATCCGCAAGCAGAAGACGTTGTTGTCATCCTGGGCCAGGGCCCCATAGGCCTGCTGTTCACCATGCTGGTCGCCCGCTACGGCTCAACCATGGTCGCCACCGATACGATGCCCTTCCGCCGCGAGCTCGCCGGTCACTTTGGAGCTGCGTTGGCGTTAGATCCGCGCGACCCCGCCCTCGAAGAACGCATCCTGGATATGACCGGCGGGCGTGGGGCCGATTCGGTCATCGTCGCCGCTTCCGCCCCCGGCATCGTCGAACAGGCCGTCCGTTATTCCCGGCCCGGCAGCCGAATCCTGCTGTTCGCGCAAACCTCGCACCAGGAGCGCGTGGAGATATCCGGCGCCGATATCTGCGTCGGCGAACGCATGATTTTTGGATCCTACAGCGCGTCCGTGGATCTACAGAAGCACTCCGCGGATCTGGTCTTTAGCGGCGCACTGCGCGTGGAAGAGCTGATTTCGCACCGTTTCCCGCTCCATGAGATCCGGCAAGGGATCGACCTGGCGTTGCACCCAGAACCTAAATCGTTGAAAATTATAGTGCAACCGCAAAGGTGGTCTTAAGTGCAGACGCAAATGAAAGCCGCCGTGCTGTATGGCAAAGAAGACTTGCAAATCGAGTCGGTGGCCGTTCCGAGCATCGGCGACGGCGACGTACTCGTGCGGGTGCAAGCGGCGTTGACTTGCGGTACCGATCTTAAGGTTTTTCGCCGAGGCTACCACGCGCGCATGATCGTGCCGCCCGCTTTGTTCGGGCACGAACTCGCCGGCGATGTCGTCGCCGTGGGCCAGCAGGTCCGCGATTTTCGCACCGGCCAGCGCGTCGTCGCGGCCAACTCCGCGCCTTGCCGTGAGTGCTTCTATTGCCGCCGCGGAAACGAGAATCTCTGCGAAGATCTTCTGTTTAACAATGGCGCTTACGCCGAATACATCCGCATTCCCGCGCGCATTGTCGAGCGCAACATGCACGAGGTTCCCGAGCACGTCACCTATCAGGACGCCGCGCTGGTGGAACCCTTGGCCTGCGTCCTGCGGGGCCTGGATGAAATCTCGCTGCGGCCGGGCGATACGGTGGCCGTAATCGGCCTGGGGCCCATCGGCCTGATGTTTGTGCGCTTGGCCAAGGTCTTCGGCGCGCGCGTGATCGCGCTCGGCCGCCGCAAAACGCAGCTGGATCGCGCCGCCGCCATGGGCGCCGACGAAGTGCTAATCTCCGGTGACCCCGCCGAAATCCCCGGCCATATCCGCAAGCTCACCTCGGGCTACGGCGCCGACGCCGCGATTGAAGCGGTGGGCAGTCCCGAACTTTGGCAGGCGGCCGCCAAGTCCCTGCGTCGCGGTGGCGTCGTCAACTTTTTCGGTGGGTGCCCCCACGACAGCAAGGTCCAACTCGACACGCAACTGCTCCACTATTCGGAAATTACCTGTACCGCCAGCTTTCACCACACGCCGGCCCATATTCGCCGCGCGCTCGATTTCATTAGCCGCGGCGTCATCACCGCGCGCGATTTCGTCAATCGTGTCGAACCGCTCGCCAATTTGCGCGAAGTGATGCAGCATTTGATGAGCCATAACGGTCACCTGAAGACCGCCATCATACCCTAGTGCCTGTATTCGCCCCGCTGCTCGCGCCCAAAGACTACGTCCAGTCGCCGGAGGCGCTGAGCGGCACGTATACGGCCGCCGAAGCCGAACAATACACGCGCTGGCTCGCCACGCATCATTACGAAAATTTCCACGTCGTCAGTTTTCTATTGCCCAAGCGCCTGCACCAGGATTTCTATAATGTCTACGCGTTCTGCCGCTGGGCCGACGATTTAGGCGACGAAATCGGCGATACGGCCGAGAGCCTGCGCCTGCTGGCTTGGTGGCGCCAGGAATTAGACGCCATGTATGCGGGCCGCGCCGCACACCCGGTGTTCATCGCGCTGAAAGGTACCGCGCAAAAGTACCATCTCCCCCAGCAGCTTTTCGCCGATCTCATCAGCGCCTTCGAGCAGGACCAGCGCGTCACCCGCTACGCCGATTGGAACGAGCTGTTCGATTATTGCCGCTGCTCGGCCAATCCCGTCGGCCGCCTGGTGCTGCGTCTGTGTGGCTACACTGATCCTGAGCGCGACCGTCTGTCCGACGCCACCTGCACCGCGCTCCAGCTCGCCAATTTTTGGCAGGACGTGACCGTCGATCTCGAAAAAGACCGCGTGTATCTGCCTCTCGATCTTCTCGGGCAGCACGGCTACACAGTCGCGGATCTCCAGGCCGGCGTCTTCAATGCTGCGTTCCAAAACGTAATGCGCGACGCGGTGGATGTCGCGCGCAAGCTGTTCCTGAAAGGCCTGCCGCTCGTAAAGACCGTCGACAAGCGCCTGGCCTTCGATCTCGATTTGTTCAGCCGCGGCGGCATGCGCATTCTCGAAAAGATCGAACAGCAGAATTACAACGTCTTGGCGCGGCGCCCGGCCATCTCCAAATT
>JASIGB010000647.1:0-3900 GCA_030045355.1 Bryobacteraceae bacterium | reverse complement strand
GTTCCACTTCCTTGGCGACGGTGACGCCGTCCTTGGTGATGGTGGGGCCGCCGAACTTTTTCTCCAGTACGACGTTGCGGCCGCGGGGGCCAAGCGTGACCTTTACGGCGTCCGCCAACTGGTTGACGCCGCGCAGAATCGCCTGGCGGGAATTTTCACTATAGACAATCTGTTTTGCTGCCATTCGAATCTCCTTTTAAGAATTCCTTTTTTGTGCGCTTACGCGCGATTAGGCTGCCTTGCCGCTCTGCTTGCTGGCGGCGCCTTCCAGAACTCCGAGGACTTCGTCCTCGCGCATGATCAGATACTCTTCGCCGTCCAGGCGGATCTCACTGCCCGAGTACTTCCCGAACAGGATGCGGTCGCCCGTCTTCACGTCCAGCGGAGTAACGGTACCGTCCTTCTCGTTGCGCTTGCCCTTGCCGACGGCGACCACTTCGCCCTCTTGCGGCTTCTCTTTGGCGGAATCCGGAATGTACAACCCACCGACTTTGGTCTCTTGCTCTTCGATCCGTTTCACCACGATGCGATCATAGAGCGGTCGAATATTCATAAATCTTGAACCTCCTCGGAACTTGGGATTTGGTTTGGCGACGGGGAGCGGTGGCTCCCAGCCCCCTCGACATATTAGCAAAGTGGAGGGAGGAGTGCTAGGAGATGGCTGTAATCTATTGAAACCATTTGAAATAAATATTAAGACCGGACTGGGGCTGGGGGTCGGGGATTGGGGAGCCAGGTGCGCCCGGCTGTCATTCAGCGGCGCGATGGACAGCCTCGCAGGCTTCTCGATATCCTGTAGATGTCCATGCGACGAGTGGCGCCATTGATTCTACTAGCCCTCGTCTTCATCGTCGGGGCGGTCGGCCGAATCTACTATTTGCGGCTCAAGCAGCAAGCCTCCCTCGCGCCGGTCAAGCTGAAAAGGCTGTCGCCAGGGACCTCGTCCACCTTCCGCGGCTGGACTTACCGGCACACTTCCAGCGAGAAGACCGTCATCACGCTGCATTCGGACGACTTCCAGGAGTTGGACGGGAAGGACGAACTTACCGGCGTGACGCTGGACGTCTTCAACAAAGACGGCGACACCTACAACCACGTGCAGTGCGCCAAGGGCGAATATGACGTGCAGCGGGGGATTTTGTACTCGGACGGCGAAGTCGAGATCACGATGAAAGTGCCGGAGAACGGCCAGGCAACGGCCAAGCTGATGCGGATCAAATCCACGGGCGTGAGCGTGGAAAGCAAAACCGGGAAGTCCTACACGGACCGGCTGGTGACGTTCCAGTTCGACCGCGGCTACGGCCATGCGATGGGCGCCGATTACGATCCCAACACGCGCATCCTGAACCTGCATAGCGATGTGACGATGACCTGGACGGGCGCCGACCCGGGCGGCACGCCGATGCACATCGAAACGGCGCAGGTGAATTACAACGAGCGCGAGGCGAAGATTTATTTGACACCGTGGGCCAAGCTGACGCGCGACACCATGGAGATGAACGCGGGCCCGGCCACGGTGACCATCGATCACGGAAATTTGAAGATGGTGGAGACCACGCAGGCCAAAGGCTCCGACCGGCGGCCGGGGCGGAACATCGAGTACGGCGCCAATCAGCTTACGGTGGAGTTCAACGACCAGAACCAGATCCAGAAGATCACGGGCGTCGACCAGGCGCGGCTGGTGGATCATGGTGAGACCTCCGACACTACGCTGACTGGCGATCGCGTGGTGATGGATTTCGAGACCACCGACACCGACAGCCTGTTGCAGACCGCGGTGGCGCAGGGCCACGGCAACATGGAGAACAAGCCGGTGATCCGGCCGGGCGTGGATCCGTCCGACACGCGCATTTTGAAAAGCGACACGATCCGGACGAGGATGCGGCCGGGCGGGCGCGAAATTGCGACGATCGAGACGGATGGGCCGGGCGCGCTAGAGTTTATTCCGAATGCGCCGGAGAAGCCGCATCGCTGGATGAACGGCGGGCACATCTGGATGACCTACGGACCGAACAATACGATCCAAAGCTTCCGCACCGTGGCCGCGACCACGCGGACGGAAAAACCGAAGGCTCCGGGCGCCAAACAAGCGCCGGTGCCCTCGCTGACCTGGAGCAAGAACTTGTTGGCGACGTTCGTGCCCAACTCCTCGAACCTGGACAAGCTGGATCAATCGGGCGATTTCCGCTACGAGGAAGGCGACCGGCGGGCCACGGCCGATCGCGCGTTGCTGGACCAGCCGAACAACATCATCACGCTACTGGGCGGCGCTCATATGTCGGACTCCACCGGGTCGGCCGAGGCCGACAAGATCGTGTTGTGTCAGACCACGGGCGATTTCACCGCTGAAGGGCACGTCACTTCCACGCGCATGCCGGACAAACAGAAACCGGACAATCAGGGAGGCGGAATGTTGGACCAGGACAAGCCGTTGCACGCCCGCGCCCTGAAAATGGTGTCGCGAGATAACCATTTGGACATTCGGTATGAGGGCGGAGCCGTGTTGTGGCAGGATGCCGACCGGCTGGAGGCCGATACGGTGGAGATCGATCGGGACAACGATCTGCTGAAAGCGCACGGTCACGTTTTGAGCCAGTTGCTCGATAAGGTGAAGGACGACGACAAGGACCCGAAGACAGACGGCAAGGCGGCTGGGAAGACGGGCGATAAGCCGGACGGCAAGGCGGGCGGAAAAACGGAGGCGAAGACAGGGGCCACGACAGAGGTAAAGACAGACGGAAAGCCAGTGGCCGGACCAAATGAGGGCATCAAAGCGCGGCTTCGCGTGTTTACTACAGTGAAGGCTTCGGATTTGGATTACAACGATGACACGCGTTTGGCGCACTATAGCGGCGGCGCCACGCTGGAGCGGGACAACATGGTGGTGAAGAGCGACGAGATCCATGCGTTTCTGCGCAACGATAGCAACGATTCCTCGCTCGATCACGCCGTCGCCGACGGGCACGTGACGGTGCATCAGGTGGCCACAGACCGCACGCGCGACGCCTGGGCGGACCATGCCGAATACTATGTGGACGAAGACAAGGTTATTCTAGAGAAAGGAGACCCGCGTTTCGTCGACAGCACCAAGGGAACGACGCGAAGCCCGAAATTGATTTGGTATTCCAAGCAGAACAAGCTCGTCGAGGAAGGCTCGGCGCAAGTGCCGGTGAAGAGCCTGCTGCATAAGAAAAACATCGCCCAGTAGTTCATGCGCACTCTCCAGACTTCTGAAATCTCCAAAAGCTACAGCGGCCGCAAGGTCGTGGATAACGTGTCCGTGTGGGTGAAGCAGGGCGAAGTGGTGG
Organism: Bryobacteraceae bacterium; assembly: GCA_030045355.1. Classification (GTDB taxonomy): domain Bacteria; phylum Acidobacteriota; class Terriglobia; order Bryobacterales; family Bryobacteraceae; genus Palsa-89. Next base: position 592 of record JASIGB010000647.1, on the reverse strand, counting down.
GCCTGCTGGGCCCCAATGGCGCGGGCAAGACGACGTCGTTCTACATGATCGTGGGTTTGATCAGTCCGGATTCAGGCACCGTGGAGGTGAGCAACGGCACGGGCCTGGAAGACATCACCCACATGCCCATGTACCAGCGGGCGCGGCGCGGCATCAGCTATCTGCCGCAGGAAGCTTCGGTATTTCGCAAGCTGACCGTGGAAGACAACCTGATGGCGATTCTCGAAACGCTGCGGATGAGCCGGCGCGAGAGGCGCGAGCGCATGAACCGGCTGATCGAACAGTTGGGCTTGGAGACGGTGCGCCACAGCAAGGGCTATCAGCTTTCGGGCGGCGAGCGGAGGCGCGTGGAGATCGCACGGTCCCTGGTGATCGAACCTAGTTTCCTGCTGCTGGACGAACCTTTCTCGGGCATCGACCCCATCCAGGTGCTGGAGCTGCAGCGGATCATTTTCGATCTGAAGAACTCCGGGATTGGCATCCTGGTAACCGACCACAACGTGCGCGAGACGCTGGCGGTGACCGATCGCGCTTACATCATCAATAACGGCAAAATATTCCGCGCCGGCACGCCCGATGCTTTGGGGCGCGA
>JASIGB010000646.1:0-5311 GCA_030045355.1 Bryobacteraceae bacterium | reverse complement strand
CGATGATTTCGTCGGCGCCTAGGCCCTCGAGTAGCGCGACATCACGATCGAGCGTGCGCGGGTAACGCGCCAGGTCATTCGGATCGTTGAACTGCGACGGGTTCACGAAGATGCTGACGACCACGATCTCGTTCTCGCGGCGGCAGCGCTCAACCAGCGAAGCGTGGCCGCGGTGCAGCGCTCCCATGGTGGGCACGAAGCCGATACTGCGTCCATCGAGCGCGCGCCGGTGTTCCAGCCAGGAGGCGAGAGTATTCCAAACGCGCGTCAAGAATAGCTCTCCTCGACACTGGGAAACGTTCCCGCTTTCACTTCGTCATCGAACTGCGCGACGGCGTCCCGCACGTTACGCGCGCCATCCAGGAATGGCCGGGCGAATTTCGGCCGGAAGTCGGAACTCATGCCCAGAAGATCCTGAAGAACCAGAATCTGTCCATCGCAACCGGCGCCGGCCCCGATGCCGATAGTCGGGATGCGCAGCGTCTCGGTGATGGCGCGCGCCAGGTTCGCCGGAACACATTCGAGCACGATCGCAAACGCGCCGAGTCCTTCGAGCCCGACGGCCTGGCGGCGGATCGCGCGCGCGGATTCGTCGGTGCGGCCCTGAACACGGAAGCGGCCGTTGGCTTGGACCGTTTGCGGCTGAAGCCCGAGATGGCCCATCACCGGAATGCCGTGTTCGACGAACGCCTGGATCACCGCTTCGAGACCATCCACGCCTTCGATCTTCACGGCGTGCGCGCCGGCCGCGAGGAAGCCGCGGGCTGAATCGAGCGCGGCGTCGATGCCGTGTGTGCACGAAAGGAACGGCATGTCGGCCACCACAAATTTGTTCTCCGCGCCGCGTGCCACGGCCTCCGTGTGCAGGCGGATCAGCTCGACGCTCGCGGCTTGCGTGGACGCGTAGCCGTGCATGACCATGGCGGCGCTGTCGCCTACGAGAATCCCGTCGACGGCGGTTTTCGAGATCAGCCGCGCGAACGTGTAGTCATAGCAGGTGACCATCGAAAGCTTGCGGCCCTCGGCCTTGGCCTGCAGAAAATCGCTAGCGCCCTGTTTTTGTGCGGAAAGGTGCTGCGCGGGCAACGTTGCGGATGGAATTGCGTAGGGAGTGCAGTGATTGTGTCGCATGGCCATTGGTACCTGTCGAAAAACTGATCAAGTCCCGGACTTACATGCTGCCCCGGAGGGCGGCGGTTCAAAGCTGGTCGCTGCGCTAAGTCAGCGCCAACATCATTATAGCGCTAAAGCGTGCGGCGCCACATGTTCAGACCCTTGACGATGACCTCGTCGAGCCAAGCAGAGAAGCGCTTTGTAGCAGACTCCAGACTCTCTTCGTAGTTGATCTGGAAGCCCATGCCGCCGATGAGGGTGTGCCGAATGCCCTCAGTTACGAGGTATGGAACGACGGCGATCAAACCACGGAATCGGGGGCCAATAGCATGGAAGGGCAGAACGAGGGTGGAAAGAGTTCCCGTGCTGAGTTTCAAATGCACCTCGCGATCAAAATCACCGAACTGAGCCACGTCGTGCTGTATGCCGGTTACCACGCTATATTCATATCCGCTCCCAAGCCCGCTCGTTTCTTCAGTTAACTCATTGGCAACCTCGGTCAGACGTTGCTTTGCGTCCTCTATAAGTGCGGCTGCCACCTCTCGCGAATTATTCATAGGCAGCTTCCCGCGTTGCACCAAGCGGTCGCGTGCGGCGAGTGCGGCATCATGGGCGGTCGTGATCGGGTGAATGTCGTAAGCAACCTCTGTGGCCTGCACCAGAGCGTTCCGCTGCCCCTCCACAAACAGCGAGACCAGAGGCCGTAGGTCTTCGTCGTCCGCTTTCTCCAGCGCATCGATGTAGCGCGGTTTGTCTTCGCGCTTCACAATCAGCGGAAACCATCCGGCCTTGATGAACACAAGGCTCGCGATCGCGCGTGCGACTCGCCCATTCCCATCAGCAAACGGATGAATCTGCGAAAACCTGTGATGAAGCCACGCGGCTTCTACTTCCGGCGGGACGTTCCTGGAATGATGCTCCACGTGCATTCGTATCAGCGCGTCCATTTCCGAAGCCACGTGCTCCGGCGGGCAATATTCATGGACCAGTCCGTCGACGAGTGGGACTGTTCGGCATCGTCTTGTACTGCCCCTTCTCCAACGGTGTCTCAAACGCCTTTCCGAATTGGTCCACCACAACATGGACATCTACATTGCGCAAGAGCGCCGCGTGGAGCTCCTTGATAGAGCTAGTGGAAAGCGGGCGGCGTCCTGCGACGAAGTCGAACATACCTTCGAGCGCTTCGAAATGATCCTGGATGATCCGTGCAACGAGTTCGTTATCGGGATTCCGCGGATCGTGAGGTATCAGAGAGGCATCGATCCCTTTTTCGATCAGGGTTGAAGTAACGCCCCGGTCCAGTGTATAGACGTCCTCGATAATCCCTGTCTCAATCGCCCACTCGCGCCGCAGCCGCTTCTCAAATTCGGCGAGGGTTTCACTTTCGATTAGCTGCTCCTTTTGAGTCCTCCAGACTCGCGCGAGAGATTCCAGCTCGCCGTCCGTAAGGCTCTTCGGATTGTTCGGAAGATCAGCGATCGGTTGCCATTTGTGCGCCGTGAGCATATTCAGAAGCGCGCTTCGTCCACATCACTCAGAAACTGAATGATGCCCGCCATGTACCCTTCTTGATCGTCGTACATCGACATATGGCTGCCTTTCGGACAAAAGAGAAAGCGGCCTCGTTGGACCTTTGTCGCGAGCAACTCCATCATCGCGGGATCCATGGTGTCGTAGCGCGCGCCGATCGAGAGAGTGGGCACCGTGACCTTCCGCAGATCGGCCGTTCGATCCCAGTTCAAAAGCTTGCCGCTCGCGCCCATTTCGCTCGGCCCTTGCATGGGAACATAGATCTTCTTATTGATCTTCGCGAACGCGCGCTTCACCGGGTCGGGCCACTGATCGGGCGGCATGCGCAAAACATGATCGACGTAGTAATGCTGCATCAGCAGCTCTTCGTAGCGCGGATTTTCGTAGTCTTGCGCGGCCTCCAGCCGCTGGATTTCCGCGAGCGCGTGCTGGTCCATGGCCGGCATAAGCACTTTGTGAGCGTACTCGTTGTACGCCGGAATGCTCGGGACCATATTGGAGATAATGAGCCCTTTCAAATTCTCCTGGTGCTTCAGCGCGTATTCCAGCGCCAAGATTCCGCCCCAGGATTGCCCGAACAGGTAAAAATTGTTTCGATCGAGCTTAAGCGCCCGCCGCACCTGTTCTACTTCATCGACGAAGTGCGCGAGATCCCACAGCTCGGGAGCGTCCGGTTGATCGCTGTACGCAGATCCGAGTTGATCGTAGTAGTAATATTCGATTCCCGTCTTGGGAAAGTAGCTGTCGAAGCATTCTAAATATTCATGCGTGGCGCCCGGTCCGCCATGCAGCAGGAGCGCCTTGATCCCGGGATTGTTGCCCACTCGCTTGGTCCACACATGGAATACGCCTTGCGGAGTTTGGATCGGGATCATCCTGACGCCGCCGCTCAGTACGTCGTCGCGGCCCGCCGTATCGAAGTAGAACTCAAGCGAGGTGGTTGCGTGCGGAGACATGTTGGGCCTGTCTCTTGATTTTCTACTATGATGAGGACACAATGCGAACCTTGTTCGTCCTCGCGCTGGGGGCCGCGTGCGCCTCGGCGCTCTGCGCGCAAGACGGCGCGACACATGCTGACTGGCCGTACTACGGCGGCACGCAGGCTTCCTGGCGCTACAGTGCTCTCGATCAGATCAACACCTCCAACGTGAAACGCCTGATCCCGGTGTGGCAGTTCCAGACCGGCGATTACGCAGAGAATCTGCAATCGACGCCCATCGTCATCGACGGCGTCATGTACCTGATCACGCCGCGCATTCAGGTGTTCGCGCTCGATGCGGCCACGGGCCGCTTGCTGTGGCACTACAAATACCCCACGCCGCGGCCGGGGAAACCGGGCGGCATGACATTCCTGCAAAATCGCGGGGTCGCGGTCGCCGACGGCAAAGTGATCTTCGGCACCACGGACAATTACCTGGTCGCGCTGGATGCCAAAACCGGCGCCGAAGCGTGGAAGGTCGCGGTGGATGACCCGCGGCAGTGCGGCTGTGACATCACGGCCGCGCCGCTAGTTGTCAAAGACAAAGTGATCGTCGGCGGCACCGGCGGCGACGCGGCGCATCGCGGTTATCTCACCGCGTTCTACATCCAGAACGGCCGCTTCGCCTGGCGCTGGTACGTGATTCCTGGCCCCGGCGAAAAAGGTCACGAGACCTGGAAGGGCGATAGCTGGAAGCTGGGCGGCGGAGCGCCGTGGATGACCGGCTCGTTCGATCCAGAGCTCAACCTGGTCTACTGGGGCACAGGCAACGCGGGCGGCGATTTCAACGATGAAGCCCGGCTGCCCGAAGGCGCGAAAGGCAAGGCGGCCAACCTCTACACCGCGAGCGTCGTGGCGCTGGATGCCGACACCGGCAAGCTGCGCTGGTATTACCAGGAGGTCCCCGATGATCTGTGGGACTTCGATTCGGCCTACGAGTGCGTGCTGATTGACCGTTCCATCAACGGCCAAATGCGCAAGCTGCTCGTGCACATGAACAAGAGCGGCGTAACGTTCGTGCTGGATCGCGTGACCGGCGAATTCATCGGCGCGTTTTCGATGCCGGAAGTGCAGACGTGGATTTCGGGAATTACCGAAGACGGCAAGCTGGTGGGGCGCGTGGAGCCGTCGGCCGGCAAGGTGGTGACTACGTGCCCCAGCGCGGCGGGCGCGAAGAGCTGGAACTCGATGGCGTATTCGCCGCGCACGGGATATGTTTACGCGCCCATCAACGAAGTCTGCAACGAGCTGCGGTCGGAATCGGACGAAGCGGTGGAAGGGCGCTTTCACGCCAACGGCGGCTTCACGTTCAAGCTGCCGCCGAATCGCAAGACCTACAGCCACATCGACGCGTGGGACCCCATCACGCGAAAGCGCATCTGGAGCATGCCGTATCGCTACGTGCTGCTGGCTTCGATGCTCGCCACCGCGGGCGATTTGGTTTTCTCCGGCGACCCCGAAGGCGAATTCTTCGCGCTGGATGCCCGCACCGGCGCGAAGCTGTGGAGTTATCAGACCGGCGCGGGCAATCGCGGATCGGCGGTTTCATACGCGGTGGCCGGGCGCCAGTTCATCGCGACTCCCACCGGTTGGCAGCAAGCCATCACCGGCGCGCAGCTTGCCCCGCTGTTCCCCGATCAAAACTGGCGGACCGGCTCGACGCTCGTAGCCTTCGCGCTGGCCGAGGAT
>JASIGB010000645.1:0-2563 GCA_030045355.1 Bryobacteraceae bacterium | reverse complement strand
AGGGCGTCATCGACGTACACGACTTGCACATCTGGAGCCTGGGTTCGAGCGCTCACGCTTCGAGCTGTCACGTGTTGATTGAAGATATGCCTCCGTCGGCGAGCAACGCGATTCTGCAGCGCATCAATGACGTGTTGGCGCAGCACGAAATCCATCACACCACCATCCAGTTCGAGCACACCAAGTGCGACGCGCCCTGCGCTATCGTGGTGGCGCAGCATTCTCACGACCACCCTCACGAGCACGAACATCAGGAGCACCACCACTAATTGCAAGCCACTCCGCTGCGCGTGCCCGCAGCGCGGCGGGCGTGCAAGGATCCGGATAGAGATCGCCGATAATCGCCACCGAGTCGGCGCCGGCGGCGAAGACTTGAGGCGCGAGCTCGCGCGTGATTCCGCCAATGGCCACCAGAGGCTTCTTCGTGAGCGCGCGCAGGCTCCGCAAGCGGTCCAGGCCGACCACCGGATCGGGATTCTGTTTCGAGCCTGTGGTAAAGATCGGGCCGATGGCCAGGTAATCCACCGGTTCGCGATCGCCCGCGCGCAGTTGCTGCTCGTTGTGTGTGGAAAATCCGATGATGGCTGGAGCCGGCAGAATCTTGCGCGCGTCCGAAGGCGCGAGATCGTTCTGGCCCACATGCAGCGCGGCATCGAGCAATTTTGCCACGTCGGCGCGATCGTTCACCACGAACAGCGCACCCGCCTCGCGGCACATGCGAGCGATGCGGCCGGCGTCTTCGAGCGCGGCGCGCGAGAAAAAGTTCTTGTTCCGGTATTGGAGAATCCGCGCACCCGCTTCGAGCAGGATTTCAGCCACTGCCACCTCGGAGACGATGGGATAAAAGGCAGGCAGCTTCATGGTTAGGTTATGAGTGGGCGAGAGCGAAAGCGCCCCACAACACACTGTCGTCCTCCAGTTCCGCAGGGACGACGTCGATACGCGCGCGGGACCACGGCGTGGTTTGACGCGACAATTCCTGGCGCAGCGGCACGAACAGGCGATCGCCCGCTTTGGCGATCCCTCCGCCGATGACGATGCGGGCCGGGTTCAGCAGCATGATGGCGGCCTTGAGACCGCGCGCCAAGTCGACCACGTAGCACGCCACGAATTCAGAATCGCGCATCAGTTCGCTCGCGGGCCGTCCGTAATCGCGCTCCAGCCATAATCCGCAGCACATTCGCTCCAGGCAGCCGCGGGAGCCGCACAGGCATTCCGGGCCATCCGGGCGGACGATGAGGTGCCCGATTTCGCCGGCATAAGAATCGGCGCCGCGATATAGCGTGCCGTCTACCATCACGAGGCCGCCTCCGATGCCGGTGGAGAGCGTCATATAGAACAATGGCCGATGGCCGCGTCCGGCGCCGAAGAGCGCTTCGCCCAGCGCGCCGGCGTTCGCGTCGTTATCCATGACCGGAACAAATCCCAGGATCTTTGTGAGATGCCCCGGTAGATCGAAATCGTCCCAACCGGGAACGTGAGTGGACAGCACGACGCGCTGGCGCGGAAAATCCACGGGACCACCGAAACCGATGCCGCAAGACTCTATGCAATGCCGGCTGGCGAGTTCGCGAGTCACCGCCTCGATTCTCGTCAACATCCAATCGCGCCCGCCCGCGCGATCGGTGGCGTGCGATTCACGTTCGATCATTCGATCCCGCTCGAAAACCGCGCTGGTGAATTTGGTGCCGCCGATATCAATTGCTAAAGTGCTCACGGCGCGGCCGCGCTTGCATTAGCGGCGGATAGCACTTCCTCCGGGCTCACTACCGCCGCGCCGCGCTTTTGAATGGCGAGCGAAGCCACCAGGTTGCCTAGTCGAGCGGCCCGCGTAGCCGAGCCGGTGATAGCCAGCGCCAGCGCGGCTGCCGCCGAAAAGCTGTCGCCGGCGCCGGAGACGTCCCTTGGATTGGTTACGGGGAAACCGGGGACCACAGACTCGGCGCCCTCTTCTACCACTACAGCGCCTTGAGCCCCCTTGGTGACAAAGATGAGCCTGGAATCTCCGTGTAGCCGCAGCCGCCGATAGTTGACTTCGCCGAACAGCCCGATGCACGCGGCATTCGCCTCCTGCTCGTTGGGCTTGAGAATCATGTGGCGGAAACGTTCGATGCGTATGCGCGAATCCACCCAAACGATCTTCTTAGGATCGGCCTGGGCGATCTGCTCGAGCAGAGTGCGGACGGCCGTGGTCACCACGCCGCCGCGGCGCGTGTCCGCCTGATCGGAGACAAAAATGATGTCGAAGGTGGCGGCGAACTCACGCAGGTATTCGAGCACCTCCTGTTCCACCTCGTCGGGCAGCGGCTGCGTGTTGATGAAATCGACGCGCGGCAGGTCCTCGACGCCGGTACGGGCGTTGATCAGTTTCGTGTAGGTGAAGGTGGGAAGTTTCTCGGAACGTACCAGCAGATCCGTGGAGATGCCGCGTGCGTTGAGGGCACGTGTGAGTTCGTGTGCGAATCCATCGTCGCCGAGGACCCCGAGCACGGCCGCGCGGCTGACGCCGAGCGAAGCCAGGTGGTTGGCCACGTTACCGCCGGCTCCGGGCGCAACTTCAGTG
>JASIGB010000644.1:0-5021 GCA_030045355.1 Bryobacteraceae bacterium | reverse complement strand
TGGTCTTTTATGTGATGACGGTGACCGATCTTGCCAAGAGGCGCTTCCTGAAAGGCCGTCGCATTCGGCAGGATCTGGATTGGCTCCAAACCGCCATGCCGCACTTGAAGCGCGGCGCGCTGGTGCACATCCTGATCAACAAGATTGACGAAAAGATCGAAAGCCACATCGATTATCGAACCTTGGCCGGGGAGCTCGCTGAAGAACTGGCTGAGCTCGACCGGATAGTCAAAGAGGTGCTGCAACCCTACCAAGCGCGATACACCGGCGCAACGCTGATTTCGATGAGGAACAAACAGATTTACACGCGCGCCATCAATGTCGTCTTTCGCGCCGTGTATTCCGCATTCCACGAAACCGAAAAGCAAAGGAAGGCGGCGTAATCCCGATGCCAGCCTGGTGGATCATTCCGAATCGAGATCAAAGCGACGACATCCTCGCTAGCGACGGCCGCGCCATCCGGCCCCTCAAAGAGATTCTCGATCCGAAGCTCCGCCCCGCGGGGTTTTCGCACGGCGTTCCGAGCGAACTAATTCAAAGATGCGGGCTCGAGGCGGTCAGCGAGATTCTGTTCGCGCAAAAGTTTTCGCGCTGGGACGGAAACAAGCAACTATTCCTGGTTTCGACTCCCGCCGGCGTCGATTCTTCCGGACGCTTCGTTCACCTCGGCCTCTTGTTCATCCTCGAGCCCCAAGAACGCCCGCGATTTGATCTGCCCTACGCCGCGCTGTCGGATGAAGACCAGGCCTACGCGCGCACTCTGCTGCATCGAATGCGGTCGCCCGCGCCCGGCGATTCCTGGGCGCGAAGCGTGCGCGAGTTGGCTGAGGCCCCGGCCGGCAAAGGACCGGCGACCAATGTCGCACTGCATCGTTCGGCTGTAGCGTTCCATTCTCTGTACGAGGCCGGGTCTGGCGGCCTGACCAGGAAAAGCAGATTGGAAAGGCAGCGGCGGCTGGCCGCTCGGGAGGCGTGATATGGCATTTGAGCTGAAGGCGAATGAATCGGTCGGTGCGGGAATCGCGCGCAACGTGAGGAACCAGATCGAAAAAGCGATCGAGTATCTGGACGCGAAGGCCAAGCCGCCTCGCGCCACATCGCCTGAGAAAGACCCGGTGGGCGAGGTCCGCAAATGCTTCAAGAGAATTCGCGCCGCTCTCCGCATGGCGCGCGAAGAGCTGGGCGAGGAACTCTACCAGGAAGAGAATTGGTCCTTTCGAGACGCCGCCAGGCCGCTCACCCAGGTTCGTGACGCCAGAGTTCTCGTCGAAACTGCCGAACGGCTCAAACCGCAGCTCCTCGAAGCCATCGGGCCAGGATGTTACGCCAAGATCCACACGGCCTTGGTCACAAATCGCCAGGAAGTGGTGCACCAGGTTCTCGACCAGCGTAAGGCGTTTGCCACCGTAGCGGATTTCGCCGCTCGCGCGCTGGCGAGGCTCGCGGGCTGGAAGCTCCAGCACGATGGGTGGGCCGCCGTGGAACCCGGCCTGCGGCGCGTGTACCGGCAGGGCCGCCGCGCACTCGCTGTCGCGCGGGAAAGCCCGAGCGTTGCCAATCTCCACGAATGGCGCAAGCAGACCAAATATCTCTGGCATCAACTACAGCTACTCGAAGCTGCCTGGACGCCCGGCGAGAAGGAGTTCGTAGACCGCACTCACCGCCTCGCCACGCTGCTCGGCGAAGATCACGATCTGGCCGTACTACGCGAGACTCTCGCCGCCGATCCGCTCATCTTTGGCGGCCATCGCATCTTGAAAGCCGTGTTCGCGGTCATCGACCGGCAGCGCGGTGAACTGGAGCTCCAGGCATTTGCTCTCGGCCAGGAGATCTACCAGGATCTGCCCAGGACTTTCACCAGCCGAATTCAGGCGTGGATGCACTACCAGGAGGCCGCATGAGCAAGCGCACCAGCTTCGCCCACGTCACGAAAGAACTGAGCCGGGACCCGCGCTTAAAGCAAGCGCTCGCCAGAGCGCGAAGTAAAACCCGAGGAAAAGAGGTACGCCGGGTCGACGACGCAACGGGGATGGCTTTGCTGCTGCTGGGAACCGTGTCGCGTTTCACGAAGAGAAAGAAGGCCAGGGCGCTGGAAGAGGCGATGGACCTCATCTATCTGCTGGTCCAGGTCAGCATTGTTTTGAAGGAAAACGTTTTTGACCGTCCGGCGGTCAAGAAATTCTTCAGTCACAGCTTCGGGCAGCTCTACTCGCTGGCGCAACAGTTCGTCGCCCTCATATTGCCCAAGCGTAAGGCCCCAACGGCCGCAATCCGTCGCAAAAAAATGAAAGGACCCAATCATGAAAACCAAAAAGAAAAGACCGCCCAAGGCAGTAACGCTCTTGACAAAAGTTGAGACGCTGCTGTCCGATGTTCTCGATGAGTGTTTCGAAATCGAAAAGAGCGTCGAGAAAAACGTCCGCGTGCTGCTTCGATCGGCTGAAGCGTCGGTCGTCGCCGCCAAGGAATATTTCATCACTCCCGAGCGTCCGGCAGTCGCGAGAAAAATCACCAAACGCCCAGCGCATGTTTCACGCCACCGCGTGGCTGCCAACAGGCGCAGGGCTCCGCTAGGCACCGGCAAGCGCTCCATCCGGCGGGTCGCCAGAAAAGTTGCTTGACCGAAAGCCGTCAGACGTTGGGCGCGTGGATCGGCCGCTCGCGCGTGCTACCTTGGGTTTTCGCATGATCCCATTGCTTGACCTCGCCGCCGAATACCGCGAGCTGAAACCGGAGATTGACGCCGCGGTCGCGCGCGTGCTTATGAGCGGCCAGTACATCGGCGGCCCGGAGATCACCGGGCTCGAGGAGGAATTCGCCTCCTACTGCGGCGCCCGTTACGGCGTCGCTGTCAATTCTGGAACCAGCGCGTTGCACCTGGCATTGCTCGCCGTGGGGCTAGGGCCGGGCGATGAAGTGATCACCGTTCCCTTTACCTTCTACGCCACCGTCGCGGCCATCGGCTATGTGGGCGCAACCCCAGTCTACGTCGATATTCATCCCGCCACTTTCACTATCGATTCGGCCAAAATCGAAGCCGCTATCACGCGCCGCACGCGCGCGATTTTGCTGGTGCATCTGTACGGCCGCTGCGCGGACATGGATCCCATTCTGGAGATCGCGCGCAGGCACAATCTGGTAGTCATCGAAGATGCCGCGCAAGCCCACGGTGCCGAAGATCGCGGCCGGCGCGCGGGCGGGATCGGCGATATCGGTTGTTTCAGCTTCTATCCCACCAAGAACCTGGGCGCGGCGGGCGAAGGCGGTATGCTTACCACCAATAATCCCGAATACGCGCGTACCGCCGCTCTGCTGCGCAGTTGGGGCGAGGAGCAGCGCTATCGCCCGCGGCTCAAAGGTTTCAATTATCGCCTGCCCGCGCTGCAGGCGGCCATTTTGCGCGTCAAGCTGCGGCGCCTGGAGACATGGATCGCCGCCCGGCGCGCGCGAGCCTCCGAGTACGACCGCCTGCTCGAACTTTCCGCGGTCGCGCGCCCGGAAGCCGCGCCGGATTCGCGCCACGTCTATTGCCTCTACACGATCCGCACGGCGGATCGCGACGCATTGCAACGGGAGCTGGCGGCAGCCGGAATTCAAACCGCGGTTCACTATCCCCTGCCCATTCACCTTATGCCCGCGTACGCTGACTCGCGGTATAAAGCCGGTGATTTTCCGGTCGCTGAAGCTTGCGCCAATACCGTTCTAAGCCTGCCGCTTTATTCCCAGATCACATCGCGGGAAATAGAGGAAATAAGCTCGAGAATTTGCGAACTGCGTCCCACAACGTTTCAAGAAACCTTCTCATTCTGACGATATTTCGTGCAGTATGGGCACCACCAGCACAACGCCCACCGGTGGCAGCACCACCGCGAGCAGCGTGGCCAGCGCGTCCAACCCAAGCAGCACCCCGCTGTATTTCACTGGGCTCAGCACGTATTCGAGCGACTTCCAGAGCATCATCCAGCGCGCCGTGCAGGTCGCCGATATTCCGGTGCAGAGTCTCGAAAATCAGGAATCCACCGTCGAGGCGCAGGAGCAAGCTCTCAGCACGCTTGAGCCGGCCGTGACCGCGGTGGGCAACGATGTGACAAACCTGGGCACGCTGGCCAGCACGCAAGGTCTGGGGGCAACCAGTTCTGATCCGAGCGTAGTGTCGGTTCAGAACACGGGCGCCACCGAGCCCGGTACGTACACGGTGTCCGATATCCAGACGCTGGCCAGCGCGGCATCGGAAACGTCCTTGTCAGGCTACTCCTCCAGCCAGTCCATCAATTCCGCCGGACTGGTGACTCTGGTGTCCGGTTCCAACACCTATCAGCTCAATCTCAGCGCATCGGACCAGAATAATATTTCCGGATTGGCGCAGGCCATCAACGCCGCCGATGCCGGCGTCACAGCCACCGTCTTGACTGCGGGATCCTCCGATTACCTGGTAGTCTCCGCCAATAATTCGGGAGCCACCACGCTGCAACTCAATAGCGTCACCGCGGACGATCTGGTCAGCAGCACGGGCTCAGGGACAGAAACTTCGTTGCAGACCTACGCTGACGCTGAGTCCACTCCGGTGTCGCAAAACGGACAAGTTCAACTTGTGGTGGGGTCCCAAAGCTATGCCCTCAACGTCAGCGGCAGCACCAACACTCTCGACGGTCTCGCGCAGGCCATCAATTCCGCCGATGCCGGGGTGACAGCCACGGTCGTAGGCAGCGTCGGGGCGTATGCGCTGTCCATTACGGACTCCAGCGGCGCAACCACCATCCAGCTCAACGATCTGCAAAATCCCACGGATTTGATCTCCGACAAAAATCAAGGCAGTAACGCCAAGTTTGAAGTCAATGGCGTTTCCGTTACCGAGTCCACCAACAACATCACCGACGTCATTCCCGGCATCAGCTTTACGCTGCTTGAGACCACGTCCAGCTCCCAATCGGTTACATTGTCGCTCGCTCCCAGCTCATCCCAACTCGCCAGCGCTCTCAAGAGCTTTGTCAACGACTACAACACGCTGGTCGGCGACGTGA
>JASIGB010000643.1:0-8973 GCA_030045355.1 Bryobacteraceae bacterium | reverse complement strand
GAAACGGTGCCGCGGCTCTACCGCCAGGTGCGCCTGGGCGCGCGCTACGAGCGCTCGCTCGACATGCTGGCCTACGCCAAGCAGCGCTGCCCCGAGGTGCCCACGAAATCCGGCTTGATGCTGGGCTTGGGCGAAACGCTCGACGAAGTCCGCCAGGTGATGCGCGACCTGCACGCTCACCACGTCGACATCGTGACGCTCGGCCAATATCTGCGGCCCTCCCAGAAGCATCTGCCGATCATTCGCTACATCCCGCTCGAAGAATTCGCCGAGCTGAAGCGCTACGGCTACGAGCTGGGATTTTCGCACGTCGAGTCCGGTCCCTTGGTCCGCAGTTCCTACCACGCCGCCGACGCGGTATAGCGCTGGCCCGTTTATGCAGCCGTGCCAGACCGCGTTGAGAGCCGAGCTACCGTCAAGTGACATCGGAATAGGCCGAACAGCTTTTCGACATTGCGGCGATCCAGCTTCCCGAGCCTCGAATGGACCTCCACCGCGTCTGTGATCTGTGCTTCGGTAACGACACCGACTTGGATCTCGGAAATCATGCCTACCGTGACGCAACGCTTCAGAAAATTACGCGTGGGGTCCTGCCTACGTTTCGAGTAAGCGAAACCATCGAGGCTTCCGTTTGGAGAGTTGAGGCGTGCATTTAGGTCCTCGGCTTCTCCGACGTATAGCGGCGCTGCACTATCGCATATGAAGTACCATCCGGGAGTACGCGGAACACGGTCCTCGGGCGTCGACAGATAGTACGTATTGCGGACCGCGATTTTGTGCCAGCTTGTCTGGAGCGCAAGCGCGTCCCGCGCCGCATCCAGGACGCGCGACATAACCGCGGTGTTGTTCAGGTCAATCAGGCCGCAGATCAATTCGCCGCGCATCTGACGAAGCTCCGCCAGTTACTTCTGCTCCGCCGGCGTCGAGGTCGCCGGGCCCATCCCGACAATCTCCAGCACCGTGTCGCCGTCCTTGGCGCCGTCGTAATGGATCTGCTTGGCGTAGTGAGTCACGAAAGTTCCGGCCGGCATCGGAGTGGTGGAGTCGGGATCGTACTTCGGCCCGGTACCCACCCACCAGGTCCCCGAGATCACGTAAATGAAGCGGTCGTTGGGGTGAAAATGCGGATGGCTCATGTGGTGCGCGGTCCACTTGGTCAGCACCACGTAGAGGCCGGGTTTGGACGGATCGCCGGCCAGCACCGCTTGCTCGGCGCCTCCGGCGTTCTTGACCCACGGAATCTTGTCGGGCAGCGTGAAAGAGAGCACTTTGGGATCGGGCTGCGCGGCGCGAACGGAAAAGACGCCCGCGAACACGGTTACTGCCGCGATCGCGAGCAGGGCGCGAGAGGCAATGGAGTGACTATGCATGACGGTCATCTTAACTCCGCAACACGCCGCGCTGCTATTGTCAACATCAATACTTCTGATAGTATGGTGGCCGCATGGCATCCGCCGAGGTTAGTCGAGTTCGTTTCCAAGCCCCCACGGGCGAGTTCAATTTGAGCCGTCTGGAGCGCGTGATTTATGGGCCGGGAAAGATCGCGGCATTGAAAGATGAAATGGAGCGGCGCGGGTTGAAGCGCGCCGTAGTGGTGACCACGGACGTGGTCGCGGCGCTGCCCATCCTGAAGCAGGTTACCGGCGTGCTCGGCGATAAATGTGCGTCCGTGTTCGCCGGCATCATCCAGCACGTGCCGCGCGGCACAGTCAACGAACTCGAAAAAGAGATCGAGCGTGTAAACGCCGACAGCCTGGTGAGCCTGGGCGGCGGCAGCCCCATCGATTCCACGAAAGTGGCCATGTACGGACTCCTCGACCGGCGCGAACTGGTGCACATCGCCGTGCCCACCACGCTTTCCGCCGCCGAATACACGCACGCCGGCGGCGTCACCGACGAAAGCACGCGCGTCAAGAGCGGCGTCTACGATCCGCGCGTGCTGCCGCGCACCGTGATCAACGATCCCGCGCTGACGCTCTCGACGCCCGACTGGCTGTGGGTCTCTACCGGCATTCGCTCGCTGGACCACGCCATCGAATGCGCCTACGCGATCCGGCATCAGCCCATCAGCGATGCGTTGGCGGCGAAATCAATCGCGCTTTTCGTGGAACATTTGAAGCCGTCGATTTCGACCCAGGACGACGAACAGCTCGCGCATCGCGGCCACTGCCAGTTTGCCGCCTGGTACTCCATCTATGGCGCCATGAACACGCGTTTCGGGCTTTCGCACCTGCTGGGGCATCAGATCGGCCCGCGCTGGAACGTGCCGCACGGCGTGACGTCCTGTATCACGCTGCCGAACGCCATGCGCTTCATGGCCCAGCTCGCGGCGGACCGGTTCGGACCCGTCGCCGAAGGCTACAAGATTCCATTCGATCCGGCCAATCCCCTGCCAGCCGCGCTTCAATGCGCCGACCGCACCGCCGAATTCATCGGCCAGTTCGACGTGCCGACGCGCCTGCGCGATGCAGGCGTGCCGCGCGAGGAAATCGGATCCATCGTCGGACCTATTACGCATGAACTCCGGCACAACGGAGTCGTGGACCGGCCCATGACCGAGCAGGAAGTGCTCGCGCTGCTCGAAGCCTGTTACTGAGCCGCGACCGTGAAGGAGCGGGTGTCCGCTAGCGCTGCTCGGAGACTGATTTTTCCGCCAAGTCGCCCAGGATCGGCAGCTTGTACATTTCATCCTGCGAAGTTTTGATGATCATGAAGATCCAGGTGCCGAAAATGACGGCCTTCAGCAGATCCGGCAACGCGCTGTGGAACGGCGGACCCCAAAAGGCGAAGCCGAACATCGGCGCAATGACCCAATCCACCAGCAGCCAGGCGACGAACAGATAGAGCCCCTGGAAGGCATGGAAACGGACGCGCGTGTCGGAGCGAAAGCGCGCCGAAGCCAGCACCACGATGGAGACGATCCAGCCGAGGATCGGGATGTAGCAGAGCAGGGAAGCGGTGCGGGGGCTGATGCCGTGCAGATAGTCGATGGGAGGCGGAGCGTTCACCGGCTGGCGCGCGCCGCACGAGCCGCAATAAGCGTCGCGGTTCCCCACGGGCTTTCCGCATTGGCAGCAGTAAGGCATCCCTACAATTATTACTACGTTATAATTTCGGGCAATGTTCCGGCAATGCGTTTCCGGCAATGCGCGAGCCTGATACAGGCGTGATACGATTGCGGTCAAATGCGAACGTTTCGCCCGCGCTGGACCTTCTTTGCCCTGTTTTTGACACTAGCTGCGGCGCCGTGCGTCTCGGCCAGAGAGCTTGAAATTTTTTTCATCGACGTGGAGGGCGGCCAATCCACCCTGATCGTCAGCCCGTCCGGCCAGTCGCTGCTGGTGGACACTGGATGGCGCGGCTTTGAAAATCGCGACGCGGACCGCATCGTCCAGGCCGCCAAAGCAGGCGGGGTGAAGAAAATCGATTACCTGCTGATCACGCATTACCATCGCGACCACGTGGGCGGAGTCCAGGCTCTCGCCAATGCTATGAAGATTGTGAATTTCCTGGACCACGGGCCCAATATTGAGGATTCCAAAACGACCAAAGAGGACTACACGGACTACATCAAAGCCGTGCAGCTCGGCGAGCATACGGTGCTGACGCCGGGCGATACCGTGCCGATCAAGGGACTTTCGGTGAAAGTGCTGACGGCGGCTGGGGTTCACATTCAGGCACCGCTCGAAGGCGCGGGGCAGCCCAATCCGTTTTGCGCATCGTCGCCCCAGCGCGATGCCGATCCCACCGAAAACGCGCAATCGGTCGGCATTCTGGTGACGTATGATAAGTTCCGTTTCCTCGACATGGGCGATCTCACCTGGAACAAAGAGCTGGAGCTGATGTGCCCGAATAATCCCATCGGAACCGTGGACGTGCTGCTGGTTTCGCATCACGGGCTGAACCAGTCCAATTCGCCCGCTCTGGTTCACGCGGTGCATCCGCGCGTCGCCATCATGAATAACGGAGCCAAGAAGGGCGCCAGCCCCGATGCGTGGCAGATCGTGAAGGATTCGCCGGGTCTTGAAGACCTGTGGCAACTGCATTACGCCGAAGCCGGCGGCAAGGATCACAACGTCGCCGATTCGTTCATCGCCAACGTCGACCAGGGCGACGGGAACTACATCAAGCTGACCTCGGAAGGCAACGGCTCGTTCACGGTTTGGAACCAGCGCAACAAGTTCGAGAAGGTGTATAAAGCAGGCACGAAGTGAAGAGCCTGTGGTTTCTGGCTTCCGTCCTGTCACTCGTGACGGTCTGTGCGGTCGGGGCGCAAACGCCCGCCCCGTTGCCTCACATCGTCGGGACGTGGAAGCTGAATCCGGAAAAATCCAACTTGCGCGTTCCCGCTGGTCACGTTGAGATCCGGCAGTACCGGCTCCGCCCGGATGGATTCCTGGTCGGCCTGCTGATCATCAGCGATGCTCAAGGCGGCTATCATTATTTGCAGTTCGCGGCCAAGAGCGACGGTAAAGACTACCCCGAGTACACGGAGGCTTTGCTGGCCGACATGATCGCATCCGGCGAGCCCACGCCGCGCACTTACACCGAGACGGTAGTCGACGAATACACCACCGATTGGACGGACAAGGTGAACGGCAAGATCACTTCGCACGGGAAGAAAATCGTGTCCAAGGACGGCGCGACGTTGACCGTAACGGTGGATGGTTCGTCGCAAGTGCACGTCTACGACCGGCAGTGAACGTGCCCGCGAACTTAAGCTAGAAGAGGCATGAACGTAAAGATTCAGATCCCGGACGGAGTGGCTCTCGATCTGGCGACCAGCGGGGAGGAGCTATCGCACCGGGCTTTGGAAGCGTTCGCACTAGAGGAATATCGGAGCGGACATCTCACCAAGCCCGCGCTGCGGAAGCTGCTCGGCTTCGCAACCTGCGGCGAACTGGACGGGTTCCTCATGGCGCACGGCGTGGTGGGGGATTTACCGACCCTCGCCGAGGTGGAACAGGAACGCGAGGATTTGCGCAGTCTCGGATTCTAGTGCCGGCTCGAGTTCCACCAAAAACCAGACCGGGACAGAAAAGTCTGCCAAAGGCTGCAGCCATAGTTGAGCTTAGAGCGCGAAGAACGGTTTATTTCTCGCCAATGGATGAAAGCGCCTTTTTTGAATGGCTCAACAAACTCTTATGCGTTTCTAGCATTGAAGGAAGAGGCGACACGCTATTCATTCGTGTTTCTAGGTCCAAAGTGAACGAATCTGCTCTTCGGGAACTTCTTGCATTATTTCGACGATACCGTGTCAGCATGGGCCAGCTTGCTGCCTTCGACAAACCGAAATTTGCGCATTGGCTACACGACAAAGGCGCCTACTGGTATAAGTCCATGTTCGGCTCCCAAGGGACGGTTACGCCAGCTAGGCGACGTTAGCCGAATATTCATCGAAAACGCATCCACCCTCCAGTATCATGAGGACTCCGGAGGATTCCATGAATCACGACGGTGATGATTCCCAGCGCGGCCACGAAATCACGCGCGTGATGCGCCCCATGTACGCGCGCAAGTGGCTGCTCGGCCCGGCGCCGCGCCACGCCGTACCCGAAGACGGCATGCCGCCCAGCACGGCTTATCATCTGATCCACGACGAGCTGATCTTCGACGGCAGCTCGCGCTTTAATCTCGCCACATTCTGCAGCACCTGGATGGAGCCGGAAGCGCAGAAGCTGATGTCGGAGACATTCGACAAGAACATGATCGACAAGGACGAATATCCGCAGACGGCCGAACTCGAGATGCGTTGCGTCCACATGCTGGCCGACCTGTGGCATGCGCCCGACCCCGCGAACACGCTCGGCACCTCCACCATCGGGTCGAGTGAAGCCTGCATGCTCGGAGGCTTGGCGCTGAAGTGGCGCTGGCGCGAGCGCATGCGCAAGCTGGGCAAGCCGGCCGAACGTCCGAATCTCGTTCTTGGCACGAACACCCAGGTGTGCTGGCACAAATTCCTGCGCTATTGGGACGTGGAGGAGAGGCCGGTGCCGCTTGAAGGCGACGCGTGCATTACCGATCCCGAACGCGCCGCCGCGGCCTGCGATGAAAACACCATCGGTGTCGTGGCCGTGCTGGGCAGCACGTTCACCGGGGATTACGAAGATGTCGCGGCGTTGAGCGCCGCGCTCGACCGGTTGCAGGAACGGACCGGCCTCGATATCCCCATTCACGTGGATGGCGCGAGCGGCGCCTTTGTCGCGCCCTTCCTTCAGCCGGACCTCGTGTGGGATTTTCGGCTGCCGCGCGTGAAATCGGTCAATACATCCGGGCACAAATATGGTTTGGTTTATCCGGGCGTCGGATGGATCGTCTGGCGCGAGGCCGCCGATCTCGATCCAGGGCTGATCTTCCACGTCGACTACCTGGGCGGCACGATGCCGACGCTCGCGATCAACTTCTCGCGCCCAGCCAGCCAAGTAGTGGCGCAATATTACAATTTGATCCGGCTCGGCAAGTCCGGCTATCGCGCGATTCACCAGGCGTGCCAGGATGTGGCCGTCGATCTGGCGGGCCGGATCGCGGAGCTCGGGCCGTTCGAACTTGTCAGTGACGGCCGCGCGCTGCCCGTGTTCGCATGGAAGCTGAAGGAGCCCGCGCACTGGTCCTTATATGACCTGGCGGACCGGTTGCGCGATCGAGGCTGGCAGGTTCCCGCCTACCGCATGCCCGCCAACCGCGACGACGTTGTGGTGCAACGCGTCGTGGTGCGCAACGGCTTCACGCACGATTTAGCCGACATGCTGCTGCGGGACATCCGGCGGCACCTGGATTGGTTCGCTTCCCAACCGGGACTGAAGGCGGCGGCTACGGGCGCGGGCTTTCATCACTGAGGATTTACGGAAACCCGTCGCGGCTGGCATGCGTCCTTGGGACCCAAAGAGTCCCTTGACCGATACTCGCTAAGGTCCTAGAATGAGAGCAGATTCGATTCTCGTCTGGCGGTGATTTGTATGAAAACAAAGTACTTGTGGGTCTTACTCGGTTCCTTGGCAATGGCCTTTGCGGCCGTTTGCCTGTTCGGCGCGCCACAAAGCGACAACCAATCGGACAAAGACAGTCAGAAACCGGCGGCCTCACAAGATGCGCAGAAACCGGCGGCGCAAAAGGAAACCATCGCCAAGCCGATGACCGCCAAGCAGAAGAAGAAGCAGGAAGAGAAGCTGCGCAAAGAGCTGGAGACCCCCTATCGGAAGTGGCTGAACGAGGACGTCGCTTACATCATCACCGACGAGGAACGCAAGGCCTTCAAGCGCCTGAGCACCGACGACGAGCGCGAGGCGTTTATCGAAGCGTTCTGGCAGCGGCGCGATCCCACGCCCGACACCGAAGAGAACGAATATAAGGAAGAGCATTACCGGCGCATCGCCTATGCGAACGACCATTTCGCGTCCGGCATCCCCGGCTGGAAGACTGACCGCGGGCGGATCTACATCATGTATGGTCCCCCCGACGAGATCGATGACCATTCCTCCGGTGGCACCTACGACCGTCCGATTGAAGAAGGCGGCGGAACCACGTCCACCTTCCCCTTTGTGGACTGGACGTACCGCTACATCGCAGGCGTCGGCACCAACATCAAGATCGAATTCGTCGATACCACCATGTCCGGCGAGTTCCACATGACCATGGACCCGTCGGAGAAGGATGCCTTGACCTACGTGCCCGGCGCCGGATTAACGTTGTACGAACAGATGGGCCTGGCGGATCAATCGCAACGCTTCACCCGCACCGACGGCACCACGCTGGGAGTCGGCAACCAGCCGCTGCCGGAGAGCATGGAAGAGTTCACTCGCCTGACGCAGTTCGCCAATCTACAAAAGCCGCCAGAGGTGAAGTTTAAGGATCTACAAGCGGTGGTCAGTCCCAGCATCCGCTACAACAATCTGCCGTTCAAGGTGCGGGCCGATTACATCAAAATCACCGATGCGACGGTCCTTACCACGGTAACCATCGAGTTCCAGCGCCGCGATTTGCAGTTCAAGCAGAAGGACAACGTTTCGACCGCGACGGTGAATATCCTCGGGCACATTACCTCCATTACCGGCAAGATCGTGAACACCTTTGAAGATCCCGTGACCGTGGAAGTGCCGACCGAGATGTTGCAGAAGGTCCTGGACGGCGCTTCGATCTATCAGAAAGAGATTCCGCTGGCGCCCGGGATGTACCGGCTGAATATTGTTTGCAAGGACGTCACCGGCGGCAACATGACCACGTATCCCATGGCGCTGAACGTTCCGCACTTTGACGACGAGAAGCTGGCGTCGAGCAGCCTGATCCTGGCGGACCTCATTGAAAAGGTTCCCACCAGCAGCATCGGCGCCGGCCAGTTCGTGATCGGCGACACCAAGGTCCGGCCGCGCCTCACCGACACTTTCGATAAGGATGAGAAGCTGGGAATCTACACGCAGTTTTACAACTTCGAAACCGATGCGAAGACCAAGAAACCCAACGGGTCGATCGAATACGATATCACCAAGAACGGCATCAAGGATCCCATTCTGCACTACACCGAGCCGGTGACAGCCATCCCTGGCGCGTCGGCGCAGCAGGTGACGGTGGAAAAGCTTTTGCCGCTCCAAACCCTGACGCCTGGGCAATACACCTTAACCATGAAGGTCACTGACAACGTCAGTAATCAGGTGTTGACCCCGAGCGCCAATTTTACGGTAAAGTAGGTCATAGGTGGACGGCGAGGTTTCCGTCCCCTGAAGCCTGTACGGAACGAAGCCTGTTCAGAGCCATGACGGGTCAGCCTAAACTCGCTGCCAGCGTGATAGCCGCGTTGATCTTGTCAACCGGTTGGGCCTTCCCGGCAACCGAGACCCCACTTGCGGGAAGCATCGCCGGAGTGGTGCGAAACTCGAGCGGCATCCCGCAGATGGGCGCGACGGTTTTCTTGTACAACCGCTCGGAGAAGCTGCTGGGCCGGGTTCTGACGAATGAGCGCGGGCTGTTCGGCTTCGGCCT
>JASIGB010000642.1:0-3453 GCA_030045355.1 Bryobacteraceae bacterium | reverse complement strand
GCTCTCGCCGCCACGGCCAGCCGCTTGTTCCCGCCGGACCAGGTGCGCTCTATCGCGACCCTTCGTCCCATGGCAGGCCTTGCAAAGCAACTCTCCAGCACCGGGGATGACCGGCGCTTCTTCGTTTTCTTCCTCGCGCTATTTTCGACCGCGATTCTGCTCGCGATCATCGCCTGCTTGAACGTGGCGGGATTGCTGTTAGTCCGCGGCTTCGCCCGCCGGCGCGAATTCGCCATTCGCAAAGCGCTCGGCGCCAGCCGTTTTCAACTCACGCGCCAGCTTTTCACCGAAGGCGCGGTGCTGGCGGCCTTGGGCACCCTCGCTGGTCTCGCCGCCGACGCGTTTCTGCGCGACCGCCTAAGCTACGTTCGCTGGCCGTCGGCCTACAATATTCCGTTCGAATTCCATTTCCAGAGCGATCGCGGGCTCTTGCTCTACGCGCTCGCCGCGGCTTCGCTCGCGTTGCTGCTCTCGGCGCTGCTCCCCTCGATTCGAAGCTCGAACGTCGATCTGCATGTCGCGATGAAACAGGGCGAACCCGGCTTCTCCATCCGCCGCTGGAACCTTTGGAGCACTTTTGTCGCGCTCCAGCTCGCCCTCTCCGTGATTTTGTTGACGCTTGGCGGTCTCTTTGTGCGCAGCTTCCGCCAAGTGGCGAACGCCGACCCCGGCTTCGACATCCCGCACACCCTGATTACGATCGTTTATTCGAAATCCCCGCAAAAGCCGCAGTGGCGCGATGCAATCGTGCGGCGGCTGAAAGATATACCCGGCGTGATTGGAGTCACCTCCATCGGAACCCTCCCCTTCATGGGCGAGCTCCCGCTCGAAACCATTCGCCGTCCAGGCGAAGATCCCGCCTCCGCGCGTGATGCGTATTCCGTCGGCGCGGGCGAACAGTTTTGCCAAACGCTCGGAATCCGCATCCTCCGCGGCCGCGATTTCGAAATTGCCGACCGCGCCCGAAAACCCGAACCCGTCCTGATCAACCAAACGCTCGCGCATCGCCTCTTCGACGAGACCGATCCTCTCGGAGCCAGGCTCATTGTAGGCCGTGATCACGAACGCACGCTCGAAATTATCGGCGTGACCGCGGATACAAAGCTGCGCACCCTGGGCGAAGCGCACGCGCCCATTTTCTTCACGCCATACTCAGACCCGCAGATGCTGGTTCGCGTCACCGGAAGTCCGGCGCAATGGATTGAGCCTTTGCGTAGTGCGTTAGCCGGAACCGATGCCGTCGCGGCCATCGACATTCGCCCCTTGTCCGAAGCCGCCGCAGGCGCGATTTTCCCCATGCGCGTGGCCGCCGGCTTTATCGGATCTCTCGCCGCACTCGGCCTACTGCTCTCGCTCACTGGCCTATACAGCTCCGTGTCCTACGCCGCGCGCGCTCGCACTCGCGATTTGGCGATTCGCTCGGCTCTCGGCGCCAGCCGCGCCGCGATTCTGTGGGACGCCATGGGCAACGCGCTCGCCATCCTCGGTTGCGGCATCGTTCTGGGCTTCCCCATCGCCATCGCCGCCCTACGTCCGATCGCCGATCTGATCCCGGACGGCGTGGACCCGTGGAATCCGGTTTATTTCGCTGTTGTGGTAGTTGTATTGCTTGCAACCGGGACGGGCGCGGCTTTCCTGCCCGCCCGGTTCGCTGCTAACGCTGATCCCGCACTCGTCCTAAGGCAAGAATGACCCTAAGGCAAGAATGACCTTAAGGCAAGAATGATCGGCGGCCCAGCCACGGGCTGAGCCCCGACCGTGAGGGAACGGAATTACGCTCCCGCGCCCCGATGGCCACGCCAGGCGGCCTGATGCGCTTCCCGCAGCTTCGCTAATTCCTGCTTCTGTTGCGGCGTCAGGATCTGGTAGCTCTTCGCGGACGCTTCCGCGCGGAGCGCCGCCAACTGGCCGACTTCGTTGCCTTCGGTCTTGGCCAGTTGCTGGATCTTGGCCGCGTTATCGGCCTGGATCGCGTTGTGCAAGTCGCGGCGGGTTTGCCGCAGCTCCTGGCGGACCGGCATGCTGGACTGCCGCAGACCGTCGAAAATCGCTTTCCGCTGCGCCTGCTGTTGCGGCGTCAGGTTCAGGTAACTGGCGAGAAACGCCCCCATCCGTCCATGTCTGTGATGGACAGCGGGGCTGTTGGCCGCGCCAGTGGTTGCCGCAAAAAGACTGGCCGTCCCGAGTGCTGCGGTGGCCGTCCAGGCGGCGAGTTTGGTTCTAAAGGTACTCATATGGTTCACTCTCCTACTTGTTTGGACGAGAGAACTTAGACAAGGTTCGCCGGCCGCGGGTAAAGGCCGGTAAAACGTCGTAACAAAGTTATGGAGGAATGTCTTGCGAACCAGCGTTCCTTCGGCTACATTTGTTGGACGGGGTGAACGAATGGCTTTTTGTGCGAATTGCGGAACGGAAGTAAGCGGACGGTTTTGCCAGAAGTGCGGAGCGCCGGTAGGGGGCCCACCGCCGGGAGCGACCCCCGGAGCGGCCACCGAAACAAATCCGCCCGCGGTGCAGCCCGCGCCTCTGCCGCCTCAATACGGAACCACCGGCATGACCGATAATATGGCCGGGGCGCTATGTTATCTGGTGGGGTTCATCACCGGAATCCTGTTTCTGGTGCTGGCGCCCTACAATCAAAACCGCAACATCCGGTTCCATGCCTTTCAGTCCATATTTTTGAACATCGCCTGGGTGATCCTCTGGTTCGTGGTGATGATCGTCAGCTTCGCTTTCCACGCCATCCCCTTCCTGGGAGTTTTCATCTCGCTGGTGTTGGAATTCTGCCTCGGCATTGGCGGGCTGATTGTATGGTTGTATATGATGTTCAAGACTTACAACGGCCAGAAGGTCGTGTTGCCGGTAGTGGGTCCGATGGCGGATAAGCAGGCCGGGGTTTAAGTCCGCGCTGTATACTGGGATTGCATGCTGGTCGGCTTCGAACATCACGGCGATATTTGCGTGCTTCGGCTGGAGGGCCGTTTCGCCACCGGCCAGGACTCGCTCTACCTGCACACCAAGGCCGAGGAGCTCAAGAACTCCGGCTTCACGAAGGTTCTGGTGGATTTCGGCGGCGTGGATTATGTGGATTCCACGGGCATCGGATTCCTGATCGGCATCTACACCAGCGTCAAAAGGAGCCCGCAGGGCCAGTTCGCGCTGGTGAACGCGAACCGGCGCGTGCGGGAAGTCCTGGAATTGACGCGCCTGGCGCAGATCATCCAGACCTATCCAACCGAAGCCGCCGCGCTGGGGGCGCTTGCCGCCGGCGGAAAATCGGCCTCGCAAGCGAGCTGACCGTTCACGCCACAAGCTTCTGCCCACCACGTTCCTAGCTGCAGCGGGGGCCGTGCACTTAGTGCGCGACGTGACGCCGGTGCGATGCCGCGCTCCATGGCCGGGCGCTCCTCAGGGACGTCGGCAGGGTTCTCCATGGCCGTGAACGGCGGCATG
>JASIGB010000059.1:0-3059 GCA_030045355.1 Bryobacteraceae bacterium | reverse complement strand
AGCGAACGTAGCTCAGGCGTGAGCGCAGAAAGGCATCGGCCGCGAGACCAGCGAGGGCGCCCAAGGCCGCCAGCACCGCGCCTTCGGTGAAAAGCTGACACGTGAGTTGAAAACGGCTGGCGCCGAGCGCTTTGCGAATGGCGAATTCACGCCGGCGGGCGAAGCCGCGGACTAACAGCAATCCCGCCACGTTCAGGCAGGCGATGATCGCGAGCAGAATCGCGGTCGAAAATAGCGCGAGGAAGAAAACGAAGAAGCGCCGGTCATCCCCGGTGCTGGAGAGTTGCTTTGCAAGGCCTGCCATGGGACGAAGGGTCGCGATAGAGCGCACCTGGTCCGGCGGGAACAAGCGGCTGGCCGTGGCGGCGAGAGCGTCGCGGGTTTGGGACAAAGTGGATGCATCACGCAGACGGCCGAAGGGTTGGCAATTGGCTGTGCCGGGCGCCGCCGCACGATAAATCTCCGGCGAAACGCCATGGCCGAGAATGCTGCGGTAATCGCGCGGCAGCACACCGAGCAGCGTATAGAGGCGGCCGTTGAGATCGAGGGGACGGCCGATGGCGTTCGGATCGGCATGGAGACGCTTGCGCCAGAAACCGTAACTGACCACCGCAACCGGACGGCCCTCGTCGGACTGCGCGTACAAGCGGCCAACCGAAGCGCGCACGCCGAGCACATCGAAGAAATTGGCGCTGGTGGACATGTACCAGGCGACTTCGGTGCGGCTGCTGTTGGTCCAGTTTAAATTGCTGAGGCCGATATCGAAGGCCAGATCCTCAAAGATGCCGGAGCGGCGCAATTCGCGATAGCCGGCGTAAGGAATCGCGGCCCCGATGCGCGCCAACCGGGCGGGCGCACGAGCGCTGATATTGTCGAAGATCATTTC
This sequence comes from Bryobacteraceae bacterium, assembly GCA_030045355.1. Lineage (GTDB taxonomy): Bacteria > Acidobacteriota > Terriglobia > Bryobacterales > Bryobacteraceae > Palsa-89. The sequence continues at coordinate 2,173 of JASIGB010000059.1, read as the reverse complement.
ACGCGCCACGCTAAAGACCGTGACGTTGGCGCCGATGCCCAAAGCTAGCGACACAATGGCGATGAGCGCCAGGGCGGGGGATTGGCGCAGGCCGCGCACGGCGTGCCGCAGGTCGCGAGACGCATCGCGCAGGAGCGGCATGAGTTCAGGATAATCGAGCGAGGTAGTATCGTGGTCTTTGACGATCCTGCTGGCGATTCTCGCGATTGGGGTTGCGCTGGTCGCCACGGGAGCCGTCTACCAGGCGATCGGACTGGCCGCGGATCGAAGACGCTGCCCGCCGCCGGGACGAATGGTCAACGTCGGCGGACGCAAGCTTCACCTGATGGAGAGCGGCTCGGGACCGGCGGTGGTTTTTGAATCCGGTATTTCGGCCACGTGCCTCAATTGGACCAAGGTCCGTGGCGAAGTGGCGCAGTTCGCGCGGGCCTGCACTTACGATCGCGCCGGTCTCGGCTGGAGCGACCTCGCAAAATCGCCGCGCACGGCTTCCATGCGTACAACGCTGGCCATCATCGACGACCTGCACGCGCTGCTGGGAGCCGCCGAGATTCCGCGGCCGTGCATCTTCGTGGGGCATTCCTTCGGCGGTCTGCTAGTCCGCGCTTATGCGGCCAAGTATCCCCGCGATGTCGCGGCCTTGGTTCTCGTTGACCCACTCTCGCCGCGCGAATGGCTGGATGTTTCTCCCGCGAATGCGCGCATGTTGCGGTTGGGCATCCGGCTTTCGGGCCGCGGAGCGTTGCTCGCGCGCATCGGAGTAGTGCGGGCCGCGCTGGCCTTGCTAATGGCGGGCGGGAGATCGATTCCCAAGGCAGTGGCCAAGGCGAGCAGCGGGCGAGGGGAATCTGTGATTTCGCGCCTGGTGGGCGAGGTGCGCAAGATGCCGCCCGAAACCTGGCCGATGGTGCGCTCGCATTGGTGCGCGCCGAAAAGCTTTCTGGGGATGGCGGCGTATCTGGAAGGATTGCCCGCGAGCGCTGCCGAAGCCGCCGTGCTCCGCGTGCCAGAGACGATTCCGATCATCGTTCTTTCGGCCGCCAACTCGACGCCCGAACAACTGGAGGAGCGCGAGGAATGGGCGCGGCGCTCCGCGCGCGGAAAGCATATCCTGACGCGGGAGAGCGGGCACTGGATTCAGCTCGATGAACCGGAGCTGGTGGTGGAGGCGATTCGCGAGGCGATCCGGGAGGCAATCCCGGAGACGATCAGGCCTGCTTAATCAGTTCGATCTCCAGGTGCACGTGAACGTCGTCGCCCAGTATGAAGCCGCCGGCCTCGAGCGGCGCGTTGAACGTCAGCCCGAAGTCGCCGCGCTGGATCACGCACTCGGCCGACGCGCCCGTCCGCACCTTGCCCCACGGATCCTTGGACTCGACGCCTGCGCTGTCGACATCCAACGTGATTTCCTTGGTGACGCCGTGCAGCGTGAGATCGCCGGTTACCTTCCATTCGTTCTTGCCGTCGGGGACCACTCTTTTGGAAACGAAAGTCATGGTTGGGTGGTGTTCGGCATCCAGGAATTTTTCGGCTTTTATGTCCGCGTCGCGCTTCAAGTCGCGCGTGTGCAACGTCGTGACATCGATGGAGGCGTTGATCTTGGTGTTCACCGGGTTCGCCGGATCGAAAATCACGTCGCCGGAGATGCCGCTGAATCCTCCGCGAACCCAGGCAACCATAAAGTGCCGGATTTTGAAGCCAACGCTGGAGTGGGAAGCATCGATGGTGTAAACGGCGGCGGTATCCGCCGGAGTAGCGCTGCTCATGAATCCTCCTTTTCAACGGACGCGCCAACCGGCGTCCTTAGGTAGTTTACAACGCGGGCCGCACTGGCAGAGCCGCGCCTCCAACGGCTCCAGAATCGAGGTAAAACGAATAGACAGATGCGAGGTCTTGTAGGAGTTGCGCTGGCGCTAGGCGGTCTCATTTTCACTGCCAAGGGCCAGGCGGTAGCCCCTCGATTCGAAGACTATCCTGTTGCCAGCATCTACCGCGGGGTCGTGAAGCCACCTGATTTCGGTAAGCGACGGTTCGAGGGAACCGATCTCCGCTGCTTCGGCGTCGATCCATCTGAGTTTTCCAACGCGCATGTAAATTTCGCCGGTCATTTCGTGCACAGCGCGTGCACGTGCGGCTCGGGTTGCCGATATCTTTTCATGTGGGACGCGGTCAC
>JASIGB010000641.1:0-3516 GCA_030045355.1 Bryobacteraceae bacterium | reverse complement strand
GTCTACGTGCCGGTCCCGGACGTCCTGACCAATGTCTTGCACACGACCAAGCCCGCGGGCGGATATTATTTCCTACGCGGCGAATCTACGAGGCTAGACACGTGTACCGACCTGTGGCGACGTCAACTTTCGCGCGTCTTCCGGGACGCGAAGATCGTGAACGGGCATCCTCATCGATTCCGCGATACGTTTGCAATCGAACTCCTCTTGGCTGGGGTTCCCATCGAACGTGTCTCCATGCTGCTTGGACACGCGTCGATCAAAGTCACCGAACGGCATTACGCGCCATGGGTCAAGAGTCGCCAAGAGAAGCTTGAGGAACAAGTGAGCCGTGCCTGGGGCGACACTGGAAAGCCTCGCTTGGTGAAAGGTTGAAGACGGCTTAGACGTGATTTGAGAGACGGTCCATCACTCTGGCGACAACACTCTCGGGAACTCGGAGTGTGCGATAAATACGCTTCCGTCGGTTAGCTTCCCGCCGCCCAATCACGAGGACGCCCGGTTCATGCAGGAAAAGGCGCCGTACCGCTGCGGGGCTGAGTTTCCAAATGTCGGCGATATCCTTCACTGGGAAATGTCTCTCTGAAATCACTGCCGTCGCCCTGATCCCTGACAAGAGAATACAACAACAGCGTAGAGTTATAATCTTCGAGAGTCCAATGTTATTTCGGCGTACCACAATGCACCACCAGAATCATGTCCAGCCGGCGACGTCATCAAGTACTTCGGCAAAACTCGCCTCACGCGTTGGCGGGAGTGATGCTGATTCGCAGTATCAGTGACGGACCGATTCCAGCCAACTGCATTCTGTCGTTTCGGACGAGCCTCTGTACAACTTGTGTGCTGCCTGCGCAAGCCCAAACTCGGCATGGGCTTGGCCAGAACGGCGTGAACCCTTCAGACAATCTGCGATTAGCACACCTGCCATTTTGACCCGCTAATGAAAATTTCTAATTCAGTTCCGAAACTCATCGGCCCAAAGCTTGCCGTCCGGCAGCAAGACACCGAACGGTTTCGCGCCAAGACTTGGACGGATGTGGAGACGCGATAGGCTTTCATAATCGACATAGCTTTCCGGCCGCAATGGTGGCTTCGCGAATGTTGCCAACCACTGGTCGAGATAGTCGTCGAGCCTGATCGCGGCGGCGCGAGGAAGACGTCCGATATCGCGCTCCTGAAGTTTCGCATTCAGGTAAGTTTGCGCCTCACGGAACGAGCCGTGAATAGGTCGGTTGTGATACTTCCCTGTTGTGATACTTCCTCGTTCCAGTCTCCGGATCACGGCCAAGCGAAATGCGAACGAGCCATGTTCGCAGTCCGCGTGAAATCAGTTCCCTGCTTTTTCGAGCCATTGGATATCGCCGGCTCGAAAGCGGGCACACAACTTGCACACACGCCTGGGGGCCATGATTCGCGCCCAAGCGTCGGGAGATCGAGTTCTTAGGCCGGGCATTGTTAATCCCACAACTGAAATCCACTCTAACGCGATCTGCTTCATCAATAGCCCGTGGTCAAGCGATGCTATGGCTGGCGCACAAGCCGCGCCTCGAACTGCGTCAGGGCGCCGCGGCGGGGCGCGCCTCCCGGCTAATTTGACCTAACGGAACCGCAACCGCGCTCCTTGCCCCTTCCGATTGGCTTAGCAATGTCCTGGCAATTGCCGCAGCCTGCTCTCGAATCTCGGGAACCGCTGTTGTTTCGAGCAGCCCTCCGATTCGCATGGGTCCAATCGCGTAAAGCCAGGGCATCGCGACATCCTGACGATCGATGACAGCGCCGTTTTCGGCCGTTCGAATTCCGATCCCCAAGGGATTGGCTTCCAGGCAGCCCTTGGCGAACAGCGACTGCAACAGGCAATTGTCGACACGGCGATAATCCTGTTCCGGACCAGTGCAGTTAATGAGCCGCTGCGCGGGCATACGGAGGGTGGTTTGCGACGGCCGGCGTATTTCGATCTGGAGAGCGTCGCCCATTCGGGCGACGCGCACCACTCGTCCCGCATGAACCCGCAGCGTGCCATCGCGCCGCGCTGCGTCGATCATGGCAGCCACCCGAGGCGCCATACGATGCCGATGCACATCCCAGTAGTTTTTGACATGCCGGTAGAATCGCTCTTGGTCGCGGCGTGTGAACCCGGACCATAATTCATTGGTGAGGCCGCGCAGGCTGGCGATCACGTCACGCCAATCGCCGCCGCGCTCTTCGGTAGAACGGATCTGGCGGCGCACATGCCGCACAAGTTCCCGCAGGGACCTCGCTTTCCACTGCACGCCAGCGCTACCATTTTTTACCGGCGAGGCGCCCGGAGCACGGTGCGGTTGTGGCAGAATCCCGCGCCCAGAAATCATGTGCACCACGCCCCAATGCCCGTTGGCACGCAATCCCGCGAATGCATCAACGGCCGTCAGCCCGGAACCGATAAGCGCAACCGGCGATTCGGGATCCGAGACCTCCAGTGCGCCAGGAGCCCATGCCGAATCATGAAACATCGGATTTGTTCCGGCCGGCGGGAAGTACGGTAAGCGCCGCGGCGCGGCATTGCCGAGTGCCAATACAACCGAGCCGGCATGTAGCTTGACGCCGTCGGAGAGGTCAAGGACCACGATTTTGCCTTCACGCCTCAGATTGAGCGCGCGGGCGCGATGATGGATCAGGGCGCTGCGGGGATGTGCCTGGCGCCGCGCAGTTTCAAGACGCTCGGCGACATAACGCCCGAAGATCTCTCGCGGAAGGAACGCGTGGGAGTCCGGCGCGACGGTATCGGCAGCGAGCCATTCCATGAAATCGCCGGGATGGTCCGGCAAGACGCTCATGCAGTGCGCGGGGACGTTCAGAAGGTGCAGAGGGCAATCGGTGGAATACGCCAGACCGAATCCGGGATGTGGGCTGGGTTCAATGAGGTGAACGCGAACGGGGCGCTGGCTCTGGAGGAGGTGCAGGGCGGCCAGCGCCCCGCTACATCCTCCGCCGACAATAGCAATTTCGGGCACTGAGGTTTGCATGATCTTTAGCCTTTTGTCTACTAAATAAGTAAACAGTGTAAGCGACAACAACACAGGCTACAAGTCGTTACAGTACTATGTTTACGATAGGTTTTTTAGATAGCAGCGATCACTCGATAAAGTGAATAATGTCCATCGAAATAGTATGGATTGAAGAGCCAGTAAGTTGTCGTCGAGGACGAGCGCGGACGGCCCTTACGGGTTGAGCCAGATGTCTTTGAGGTCGGTATCGACGCGCTTTCTCGGATCCAGCGCATCCTGAATCGTAGTCCTGAGCTCGTCGCCTTGCTTGGACAGGCGTTCTTCGAGAGCAGGTGTACCTGGGAACTGTTTCAACCCCTCGCTCCAGACCCCGTGGGCCCTCTCTAGCTGCTCCGTCTTCCAATATCCGTCTCCTAAGGCCACCCAAGTTTGCGCTTGATAGGCGCGCTTGGGACCGGCGCTTTGCATCATGCGAACGGTTTCCAGGTCCGCGACACCTAGCTTGGCGCGGTCGAAGAACTTCGGCCAGAAC
>JASIGB010000640.1:0-2625 GCA_030045355.1 Bryobacteraceae bacterium | reverse complement strand
AAGAATGGCGAGCCAGCTTCGGCTACGGCTCACGTAGAGATCCTCGAAAATGGGGCAACTCTCATTCTCCCAGAATGTATTCCAAAACCAAATCGATTCCCCAAATCTATTCAATCACCAGCAATGTGTCGCCCGCGCCCACCGTGTCGCCGGCTCGAACCCGGATTTCCGTCACGCGCCCGGGACGCGCCGCCTTCATCTCGTTTTGCATCTTCATGGCTTCCACGACGATCAGCCCCTGGCCCACGCCCACGGAATCGCCCGCGTTCACCAGAACGCGGATGACCTTGCCGGGCATGGGTGCGCTGACATTCTGGCGTCCCGATCCAATAGACGTGCGGGATGCACGGCTGGTGTCCCGGGGATCGCGGACCTCCACGCGGAGCGTTCGCCCGCGCGCCTCGGCATCCAGGCCCGCTGAGGTTTCCCCCACGCGAATCTCGTAGCTTGCGCCGTTGAGCAGCACGGAATAGACGCCCGGCTCCACTTGCCTCACGATGCCGAGTTGATCGGAGTCGATTTCGATCGTGCGGCCGTCCACGGCCACTTGCCATTTCATCGGGCCTTGTTCACCGTAGAAGCCCGGCTCGCCCCTCGGTGAGCCAGCGGCTGCTCTCCGCCTTTGCCGTCGGGAGCTTAGTGGGACGCGCCTCGAAGTGCGCTACCGCGGCCAGCGCGACGGCGAGATCGAGGTCCTGCGGCGGCTCGGCGGGCGAGTTTCGGCGCGCCAGGTAGTCGGGAATGAACTCAGTGGAGAGATTTCCCGCGCGGAACTCCTGGTCGTCCATGATTTGGCGGCAGAATGCGATGTCAGTCTTAACACCCGTAATGCTGTACTCGGCCAGGGCGCGCTCCAGCCTTTGGATCGCCGTGCTACGGTCCGGCCCCCACGCGATCAGCTTGGCGAGCAGCGCGTCGTACTCGAGCGGCACCGTCCAGCCCGGATACACGCCGGAATCCAGCCGCACGCCGGGCCCACCGGGCTCGCGCAGTTGCTCGATTTTTCCCGGCGACGGCAGAAAATTGTTCTCCGGATCTTCGGCGGTAACGCGACATTCCATGGCCCATCCGCGCCAAGCGAGGTCGTTCTGTGTAAACGGCAGAGGCTCCCCGGACGCAATCCTCAACTGCAACTGAACTAAATCGTAGCCTGTGACCAACTCCGTCACCGGGTGCTCTACTTGCAGGCGCGTGTTCACTTCCAGGAAGTAGAAGTTGCCATGCTGATCCGTCAAGAACTCCACCGTGCCCAGGTTGTAATAACCGGCGGCGCGCGCTACTTTCAGGGCTGCTTCGCCCATGCGCGAGCGCATCTCGGGACGCTCGGCGACGAACGGCGACGGACATTCCTCCACGATCTTTTGATAACGCCGCTGGAGCGAGCATTCGCGCTCGCCCAGATGTACTAGGTTGCCGTGCCGGTCGCCCGCGATCTGAATCTCGACGTGCCGCGGTTTCAGGATCAGCTTTTCGATGTAAATCTCGCCGTTGTGGAACGCGCGCTCGGCCTCGCTCGAGGCATCGCGCAGGGCCGCTTCTAGGTCTTGCTCGGCGTCCACGCGCCGGACGCCTTTGCCGCCTCCGCCCGCCGCAGCCTTGAGCAGCACGGGATAACCGATCTGGCGGGCAAGTAGACGGGCATGGAAAACGTCGGCCACCGGACCTTCGCTCCCCGGCACCACCGGCGCGCCGGCCCGTTTGGCCAGAATGCGCGCGGCGGTTTTGGATCCGAGCAATCGGATGGACTGGGCCGGTGGCCCGATGAAAACGATCCCGGCTTCCGCGCAAGCGGCGGCGAAATCAGCGTTCTCGCTCAGGAAGCCGTAGCCGGGATGAATGGCTTCGGCCCCGTGCTTTTTCGCGGCTTGGAGGATCCGGTCCACCCGTAGATAGCTTTCCGATGACGGCGCCGGGCCGATATGTTCGGCTTCATCGGCCAGACGGACATGCAGCGCGCCGCGGTCGGCATCCGAGAATACCGCAATGCTGCGGATGTTCACCTCGCGCAGCGCGCGAACGATGCGCACCGCGATCTCGCCGCGATTGGCGATCAAGACCCTGCGAAACATGCACCGTGATTTTAGCAGACAGGCGCCGTATTCACGCTAATCTAAACACGTGGACCACGAAGAGTTTCGACGCTACGGCCACCAGGTGGTGGACTGGATCGCGGAGTACTTGAAAGACATCCGCCAATATCCTGTATTGCCCGACATGCAGCCGGGAGATTTGGTGGACCGGCTGCCGGCGCAGGCGCCCGATCGCGGCGAGCGCATGGACGACATTCTCGAAGATTTTGAGCGCTGCATTGTCCCCGCGCTGACGCACTGGAACCATCCGCGCTTCTTCGCCTATTTCGCGAACTCGGGTTCGCAGCCGGGCATTCTGGCCGAAATGCTCATGGGTGCGCTGAACGTCAACGGCATGCTGTGGAAGAGCTGCCCCGCCCTCACGGAACTCGAACAGGTGACGCTCGGGTGGCTGCGCCAATGGATCGGCCTCCAGGAAGAATTCTTCGGCATCATCTACGACACAGCTTCCGTCAGCACGCTGCACGCGATCGCGGCCGCGCGGCAGATGGCGGATCCAGACGCACGTACGCGCGGCAATGCGCCGGGCCTGGTG
>JASIGB010000639.1:0-6767 GCA_030045355.1 Bryobacteraceae bacterium | reverse complement strand
TTATTCCGGGGCACGGACGCTTGTGCGACGAGTTTGACGTGCTGGAATATCGCGACATGGTAACCATCGTGCGGGACCGGCTCCAAGCGATGATCCAGAAAGGCATGACGCTCGATCAGATCCAGGCTTCGCGGCCGACGATCGATTGGGACCCACGCTACAATACGCCCGGCGCGTTCTGGACCGCCGAACAGTTTGTCGAGGCGGCGTACAAGAGCCTGACGCAAACGAAACAGACAAACTAAGGGGAATGGAACAGCTCATTGGGAAGGTTGCGCTGGTCACCGGCGGAGGGCGTGGCATCGGCCGTGCGATTTCGTTGGCACTGGCTCGCGCGCGCTGCGATATTGCAGTCAACTATCGCGAGCGGCGTGATGCTGCCGAGTCCGCGGTGTGTGAAATCCAGGCGTTGGGACGGCGCGCGGCCGCCATCCAAGCGGACGTTTCGCGTGCCGGCGATGTCGCGCGGTTGGTTCGCGAGACGGAATCCGCCCTTGGGCCGATCGAGATTTTGATCAACAACGCGGGTAAGATCCTGATTCAATCGGTCGAGCAGATGACCGAGGAAGGTTGGAACGACATGATCGCGTCCAACCTCACTTCGTGTTTTCTGATGACGCAGGCCGTGCTGCCCGGCATGCGGGCGCGGCGTTGGGGTCGCATCATCAATATCTCTTCGGTGGCGGCGCAGGCCGGCAGCATCGTGGGCGTGCATTATGCGGCGTCGAAGACGGGGATGCTGGGGCTCACGCGCAGCTACGCACGCGTGTTGGCGAAAGAGGGGATCACGGTGAACGCGATCACACCGGCGCTGGTTGCGACGGAGATGGTGCGGTCGAATCCGGTAGCCAAACCGGAGATGATTCCGATCGGACGTTTTGGCGAGGTGGATGAAGTCGCCGATGTGGCAGTGATGCTGGCGGGGAATGCGTATATTACGGGCCAGACGATTAACGTGAACGGCGGATATTACATGAGCTGAGGCGCGCTAGATCACCTTGGTCGCGCCGCCGTCCATATCGATCAGCGAACCCTGCAAGAAGCGGCCTTCGGGGCTTACCACGAATGCGACCAACGCGGCGATGTCCTGCGGTTCGCCGACGCGCGTGGTGCGGGCGCTCGCGACCAGCCGCTGCTCGGCGGTTGCGACGTCGATGCCTTGGTCTTTGGCCGTGGCTTCGAGCATGCGGCGATAACGCTCGGTGCGAATGCTGCCGGGATTCACGGCATTCACCTGCACGCCGTCGCGAATGCCGATATCGGCTAGCGCTTTGGTGAGCGAGAGCAGGGCCGCGTTGACCGAACCGCCGATGGCGAACAATGGCCCGGGCATGCGGCCGCCGACACCGGAGATGTTCACCACGGAGCCGGCTTGTTGCTTCAGGTGTGGCCACGCGGCGCGCGTGAGGCGCATGGCGCCGAAGAATTTGAGCGCGAAGCCGTCGGCCCAGTCGTCATCGGCGAGTTCGAGAAAGTCGCCGCGCTTGGTGGCGCCTGCATTATTGACCACGATATCGATTTGGCCGAATTGCGTCAGCGCAAAGTCGACAGTTCGCAATCCAGCGTCCATCTCACGCAAATCCACGGCGCACGACGCCGAACGGCCACCAGCGTGTTCCATCTCCTTCACGGCCTGTTCCATCAAATTGCGATCGCGGGCGCAGAGCACCACTTGCGCGCCTTCGGCGGCCAGGCGCAGCGCAATGGCGCGTCCGATGCCGCGGCTCGCTCCGGTCACAATCGCGGTCTTGCCTACGAGTCGTTTTTCCATGTGTGTGGTGAATGTGAGTAATCCGTTCCATTATGCTTGTTCCAAGAGAACGCCGTGCTGGCTTCATCCACTACCTCATCCCGACGCGCGAAGTTCATGCCGGTGGTGCGGGTGGCGGCCGGGAATGCGCTGGAGATGTACGATTTTCAAATCTTCGGCTACTACGCCACGGCGATCGCGGCGACGTTCTTCCCCACCGGCCATGAGTTCGCGTCGCTGATGCTCGCGCTCGCGACATTCGGCGCGGGATTTCTGATGCGGCCAGTCGGCGCGGTCGTTTTGGGCGCTTATATCGATCATCGGGGGCGGCGCGCGGGCCTGCTGCTGACGTTAGCGCTGATGGGCTTCGGGACATTATCGATCGCGTGCTTGCCGGGGTACGCGGTGCTGGGCATCGCGGCGCCATTGCTGGTTCTGCTCGGACGGCTGGTGCAGGGATTTTCGGCGGGCGTCGAACTGGGCGGCGTTTCGGTGTATCTTTCCGAGATCGCGCCGCCCAAGCGCAAGGGATTTTATGTGGCCTGGCAATCGGCCAGCCAGCAAGTAGCGGTGATGTTCGCGGCACTGCTCGGCATCGCGCTTACGTCCACGCTATCCACCGGGCAGATGGCGCGCTGGGGATGGCGGATCGCGTTGCTCGCCGGATGCGCGCTACTTCCGCTGCTGCTGTTTCTCAGGCGGTCACTCGAAGAAACGGCCGATTTCCTGGCGCGACCCCGCACGCAGGCGTCCGTTATCGTGAAATCGCTCTTCGCGAACTGGCGCTTGGTAGTGCTGGGCATGATGATGTCCACCATGACGACGGTTTGCTTTTACCTGGTGACCGCATACACGCCCACGTTCGGGAGCGCGGTGCTGCACCTGGCCGCCACGGGAAATCTTGTGGTGACGTTGTGCGTGGGCGTGTGCAACTTCATCGTGCTGCCGCTGTCGGGCGCGTTGTCGGACCGCGTGGGACGGCGGCCGATCCTGGTCTGGTGCACGGTGATCGCCCTGCTCACCGCGTATCCGGCGCTGTTGTGGCTGGTGAGCGCGCCGTCATTTACCCGGCTGCTCATCGTGGAACTGTGGTTCTCGCTGTTTTACGCCACATATAACGGCACGATGGCGGTGTATCTGATCGAGATCATGCCGCCCGCGGTGCGCACGTCGGGCTTTTCGCTGGCCTACAGCTCCGCGACGGCGGTTTTCGGCGGATTCACACCCGCGATTTGCACATACCTGATTCACGTCACGGGCAACCGCGCTATCCCAGGTGTTTGGCTGTCGTTCGCCGCGGTTTGCGGATTGACCGCCGCCTTGGCATTATCGCGCCAGCGTCCGCAACACGCCGGTTGTTGATATCCTGCACGATGGAGGGAATCAGAGTGGCCTCGTTTCGCCGGTACGGAATTGTCACAGCCTTGATCGCTGCAGCACCCTTGTTGGCGCAACAAAGCCCTCCGGAACGGACGTCGGTCACGATCGCAGGCAAAATGATTCGCATCGATTATTCCGCGCCCTCCATGCGCGGCCGCAAGATCTTCGGCGGGCTGGAGCCTTATGGACGCGTCTGGCGCGCGGGCGCCAACGCCGCCACCGCGCTACACACGGACGCGAATCTGGACATCGGCGGCCTCACGGTTCCCAAAGGCGATTACACGCTGTTCGTTTATCTCGATCCCAAGCAGTGGCAACTGGTGGTGAGCAAGGCCACGGGCGAATGGGGGCTTGATTACGATCCCAGCCGCGATCTCGGCCGCGTGAAGATGGAGATGAGCAAGCCGCCCAAGCCGATCGAGACGTATAAGATGACGCTTTCGAGCGAGGGCGGGAACAAAGGGAAGCTGCGGCTGGAGTGGGAGAACACCGTCGCGGAAGTTCCTGTCACCGTCAAATAACGCGGTGCGATTCTGCGCGGCTGCAACAACTCGACAAAGAGAGCGCACCTACTGGCCCCCGCGAGCCTCCAAACACACGGGGGCTTATGCCAGACAAGAAAACAGCGATCATCACGGGCGCCTCAGGCGGGATCGGCTCGGGTTTGGTGGAGGCATTTCTGGCGGAGGGTTATCACGTCGTCGCCACTTCTCTTCATGCGAGTCCGTCGCTCGCTGTCTCGCGCGATCTAGTTTTCGTCGACGGCGACATCGGGAAACAGGAGACGGCTGCCCGAGTGATCGAAGCCGCGATCACCCGCTTCGGAACCGTCGATGTTTTAGTGAATAATGCCGGAATTATGCGCACCAAGCCGTTCATTGACTTTACCTCCGACGATGTCCATGCCTTGTTCTCAACTAACCTGTTCGGATTCCTTTATATAACTCAAAGCAGTGTGAGGCAGATGCTGAAACAGGGATCGGGGCACGTTGTGACCATTACCGCGGCGCTGGCCGACCAGCCCATCGCCGGCATCAATGCCTCAGTTTCGATGATTACCAAAGGGGGCTTGAATGCAGCGACCAAAAGCCTGGCGATCGAGTACGCAGCGGCGGGTATCCGCTTCAATGCCGTAGCCCCAGGCGTGGTGGAGACGCCGTTGCATAAGGGCGATTCGAAGGAATCTCTTGCGGCAAGGCAGCCCATGAAGACGATTACGCAAGTGAAAGACGTCGTCGACGCGGTTCTCTATCTCTCGCGCGCGGGACAGATAACGGGCGAGGTAATCCACGTCGACGGCGGCGCTCATGCGGGCCGTTGGTAGCCGATCTTTGGCATCCAAGGTTAATTCTATTTGTTAACAGTTGGCGCGTCCGAGCGTCTACCGTTCGGATATGGCCACCAAGATTTTGCCTGGACGCCCGCACCCATTGGGTGCGACCTGGGACGGCGCTGGAACGAATTTCGCTATTTACTCAGAACATGCCGAATGGGTGGAACTGTGCCTATTCGATCAGCGCAATGCTCCCGAAAAGGAGCGCATTCGGTTGCCGGAGCGGACCACGTACGTCTGGCACGGCTATATTCACGGACTGCAACCGGGGCAATTGTACGGATATCGCGTGCACGGTCCTTTCCAGCCCAACGACGGCCTGCGCTTCAATTCGAGCAAGTTGTTGATCGACCCGTACGCCAAGGCGCTGGCCGGGCAAGTGGAGTGGTCCGCGCCCATTTTTCCCTATCAGCCGGGGAACGGCGACGCGGATCTCTCGATGGACGAAAATGACGACGCCGCGGGCATGCAGAAGTGCGTTGTGGTAAGCCCGCACTTCGATTGGGAGGAAGACCGGCCGCTGTGCCTGCCGCTCAGCGATTCGGTCATTTACGAACTGCACGTCAAGGGCTTCACCAAGCGGCATCCGGAAATTCCCGAAGCGCTGCGCGGGGCATACGCGGGCCTGGCCGCCAAGCCGTCCCTCCAATATCTCAAACGCCTGGGCGTTACAGCGGTCGAACTGATGCCGGTGCATGCGTTTCTGACCGACAAACATCTTGCCGAGAAGGGACTAACGAATTACTGGGGCTATAACACAACGAATTTCTTCAGTCCGGATTCGCGCTATTCGAGCTCCGGCGACCGCGGCGGCCAGGTGGCGGAGTTTAAAACCATGGTGAAGGCGCTGCACCGCGAGGGCATCGAAGTGATTCTGGACGTGGTCTACAATCACACCGCCGAGGGCAATCACATGGGGCCGATGCTGAGCTTTCGCGGCGTCGATAATGCGACCTACTATCGCCTGGTGAACGATCAGAAGCGTTACTACATGGATTACACCGGCACCGGAAACAGCTTGAACGCGCGGCATCCGCAGGTGCTGAAGCTCATCATGGACAGCCTGCGGTACTGGATCGAAGAGATGCACGTGGACGGCTTTCGCTTCGATCTGGCCTCCACGCTGGCGCGCGAACTGCACGACGTGGACCGGCTGTCGGCGTTTTTCGACATCATTCACCAGGACCCAGTCATCGGGCAAGTGAAGCTGATCGCCGAGCCGTGGGACGTGGGCGACGGCGGCTATCAGGTGGGCAATTTTCCCGCCGGATGGGCGGAATGGAACGGGCGTTATCGCGATACGGTGCGCCGCTATTGGAAGAGCGATGACGGGCAGCTTTCTGATCTGGCGTACCGGCTCACCGGCTCGAGCGATCTATACGATCGGGACGGCCGCCGCCCTTCGGCCAGCATCAATTTCGTCACCGCGCACGACGGGTTCACACTGCACGATTTGGTGAGTTACAACGGCAAGCACAATGAAGCGAACCAGGAAGACAACAAGGACGGCTCCAACGACAACCATTCGTGGAATATGGGCGCCGAGGGGGCGACGGACGATCCGGAGATCATCCAAAAGCGCGAGCGTCAGAAACGTAATTTTCTCGCCACGCTGCTGCTATCGCAGGGCGTTCCGATGATCCTCGGCGGCGATGAAATCAGCCGCACGCAGAATGGCAACAACAACGCCTATTGCCAGGACAACGAAAACACCTGGGTGGATTGGCAACTGGACGGCTGCAAAGTGACGCTTCTGGAATTCACGCAGAAGTTGATTCAGATCCGGCGCGATCATCCCAATCTGCATCGCCGCAAGTTTTACCAAGGTCGCGCGATCCGGGGCACCGAGGAGAAGGACATCGTGTGGCTGCGTCCGGACGGGCAGGAGATGGAAGACGAGGAATGGCACCTCGGCTGGGTGCGGTGTCTGGGCATGATGCTCAACGGCCAAACGCTGGGCGAGGTGGACGAGACGGGGGAAGCAATTAGGGACGACAGCTTCCTGATCATGCTGAACTGCCATCACGAGCCGATCCAATTCTATGTCCCCACGCCGCCCGATTCGGAAAAATGGGAAATCATCCTCGACACCAACGATCCGGGTTTGAGCGCGAACTCCCGCTTCACTGAATCCGGCAAGCCGGTGGAGCTGGTGCCGTTATCGTTGGTGGTGTGCCGCGAACCCACCGCGCCCGGCGTTTCGCTTCTGCTGAGCCCGGAACGCCAGTGAAACCGGCCCGCAGACGATTTCCGGTGGGCGCGGAAATCGCGAACGAGGGAGTCCATTTTCGGGTTTGGGCGCCG